>JADHXR010000058.1 GCA_016782865.1 Phycisphaerae bacterium | reverse complement strand
GAACAAAGGGACGACGGTCTCTGCGGAGTTGGCCGAGGAAAGGGCGTCGACCAAGAGGAACTCGAAGCAGAAAGCCGCGAACCGGATACAAAGCCGGGCCATTGCGTTGAACGGACTGCAACGAGTGCGTCAAAGAATCTTCGCTTTGACGCCAAGTACTCAAGGTAGGAGCCGTATGAGGTAGTTCCTCACGTACGGCTCTGTGCGGGGGGCACCCGGTAACGGGTGTCCCTACCGCGACTTTCCTTATTCCTTTACTCTGCTACAAAGGAAATTGTGCGCAGAATGGTGACAGAACTTTTGGCTGTAAAGCGGTAAACCATACAATTGATTCCCGATGGATCGGGATCTTCGATATTGTTTTTTGGACAGGATAACAGGATTTTCAGAGATATTTTAAGGGCCCTGTTTATCCCGCCTTTATCCTGTAATCTCGTCTGATGATTGTCTTTCTTCCCATTCGGCTTCGCTCAGAGCTTGCCCTGAGCTTGTCGAACGGGGCAGGCGTGCCTTCGTGGTGAATGGAAATCCCTGTTAATCAGCGTTAATCTGTGGTTCTTTTTCCTTTTTCCTTTTGCCTTTTTACTTTCTCAGTGCCCTCTCTGGACAGCCGAAGATTCAGGAACTGGGCCGGTCGAGCGACTGGGTGGTTTGTGGTTCCGGCAGTCGCGCTGGCAACTCTCATCATGGCGTTCGCTCGAGTTGCTTTTCCGGCGGTAACATTCAGAACCGTTGATGTTGCCGAGTACGCACAGACAGCCCAGGTCTTTGGGTACATGCGACTAGGCTGGGCTATCGTTTTGCCTGCGGTCCTTGTGATGGTGCTGCTCAGGCTGCGCTCGGCGAAAGCGGCTTGATGTGGCAAGAGCTGGCATGTTACGGTCAGTGCGTCCGTAACCGGGGACGATTTGCCATGAGGATAACGGTTTTTGCGTATAGCTTGGGCTCAAGCGCGGCCTTCAGTATCTTGCGGATTTCGTGCATGGGAGTCCGCTGGGTTGTGTGGGTGATGATTATGTGCTTGTTGTTGAGGTTGCCGAGCAGCATTGCGAGTTCGTCGACGTGCATGTGTCTGCCGGCTTTGGCCCTGCTGGCATGCTCGCCCTCGTAAAATGTGCACTCGGCAATAAGGATTTTGCTGTCGGCGATGTACTGCAGTTGCGAGAAATCGACAAATTGCGTATCGCCGAGATAAGTGACAATCGGGAACTCGAGTGGAAAGTCGATCTTGATGCCTTGTTTTTTGAGTTCGACGATCTGTGGGCCCGTGAGGCTTGAGTATTCGGGTTTGAGCTTCTTGCGCTTCTCGATAACGGTGAAGCCGACCGAGCCCCGCGTGTGTTTCGTCGGGAATGCCCTGGCAACCAGATTCGGCTTTATCTGATACTCGTCACCGGGTTTGACGCCGACGAGCTTGGCCGGGATATTGTTGCCGTCGAGCCTGGACCAGGCGTCGAGGATGTCTCGCATCGGTCCGAGCAGATTCTGCGGGGCCAATATGGTGCCGGCGGATATGCCGCAGAAGTTCCGCTGTGAAAGGTAATATGCGAGCCCCGCGGCGTGGTCCATGTGCCCGTGGGTAAGCAGGACGTTGTTTATGGGAATGATCTGGTCGGGGGCTTTGCCGACGTCGAAGCAGACGTCCAACTGCGGCATCGCCACGACCGTTTCTTCGCCGGCGATCGAATAGCCGATGATCTCCAAATTGTCTATTTCTATACGTGCTAAATTATGACTAGGCATTTTCGATTGACTATTTACAATTTGCTATTGACTATTGATGATTAACTGCTCGAATGCAAAACGGAAACATCGGGCAATAGTAAATAGTAAATTGTAAATAGTCAATCAAATATGCCTGACAAGCGAGTTCATAGAGGTCCGCACCCGGCGGATGAGAAGTTGTTTGCTCCCAAGGCCATTGGTGATCTGCGACTGGCGGTTGCTGATTACTCGCTGCTGCTAACGAAAGGTTACGCGCAAAAGAGTGCTCTGAAACTGGTTGGCGACAGGTTCTCGCTTACGGAAAGACAGAGATTGGCCGTGATGCGAAGCGCTTGCTCCGATGAGCAGCGTGCCTCTCGAAACGAACGCCGTGTCGAGCCGCAGAATCTTGTGGGCGAATCGCTTGCCGTCGATGGGTACAATGTATTGATAACCATTGAGGCGGCGATGAGCGGCGGTGTGATTTTCAAGGGCAGGGACGGCTGTTACCGGGACCTGGCGAGCATCCACGGGACGTATCGCAAAGTCGCCGAAACGATACCGGCAGTGCAGCTAATAGGCGATTTTCTGCGAGAAATCGGCTCGGGGCAAGCCCTGTGGCTGCTGGATAGCCCGGTCTCCAACAGCGGTCGATTGAAAACGTTGATCGGAGAATTGGCCCAGAAGAACGGTTGGAACTGGCAGGTTGAACTGCTGCTGAGTCCCGATGCGAAACTGAAGAAGACCGAGATGGTTGTGGCCAGCAGCGACAGTGTGGTGCTTGACAGGTGCAAGAGTTGGGTGAATCTGGCGACGGAGATTATACGGAAGAAGCTGCCATCCGCGCGAGTGATCGACCTGGCCGAAGCCGGTGGCTAAGAATTCTTGTCGATCAGCGTCACAATTGTCTCAAGATCGATTTGCTCAAGGGAGTCACAGATTAAATCGGCCTGTTGAAGTTTGGCTGCGTCCGCGGAATTTGTGACCGCGATACATCTGGCCCCGGCAGCCTTGGCGGCCTGGATGCCGTTGGGAGCGTCTTCTATCACGACGCAATTTGCCGGGTCGATGCCTATGCCGGCCGCTGCCAGCAGAAAGAGTTCGGGGTCGGGCTTCTTGTTCTTAACATCGTTGCCGTTAACGTAAACCATTTGTCGGTATGGAACTTTGGCGGCGTTCAAAACAGCGCTGGATTTCTCAAGCGTGCCGGAGGTTGCGATGGCAACTCGAAAATCTTCTGCTCCAATCGCCTTTTCCATCAGTTCCAACACACCGGGGAAAGGCGGCAGCGGTTCTTCGCTTAGAATATCGAGGAAATACTCCTGGCGCAGTTGCGTTGCCTCTTCGACCTGTTCATCGGTCAGCTTCATGCCGTGCACTCTGGCGGCGGCCTTGACATACTCCTGCGCCCCCCGGCCGAGACCAGCCTCGAAATCTTCGCGCACAACATCCTCGACGCCGAACAAATCGGCAAAGACCTTCACAGAGACCCTGGCGTTGACCGCCTCGGTATCGGCGATCACTCCGTCAACATCGAAAATCAAACCATACAATTTACTCATAGCGTTTAGCGTATAGCACATAGCGTTTAGTTTATCAATCATTGATTCCGGCGACGACTTCCTGTTCTATCCGCGATTATTTTTTGATTTTTCTGCCACGTTCTTCGCCGGTTGCGCATTTATAATGGTGATGATCAAATTCTACGAGATGGAGGGCAAAACCCTGTGTTTCATCGTTGGCTCCAAGGAAAAGGGAGTCGTGGACTGAGCGAGTCATGAACTGACAGAGCGTAGGATCTGCGCCGTCGAGCGGCTTGTGCCCGACGGCGTTTCTTGTGCGCCCGCCGGCAAAACCTGTTCTCCCTGTCCCCCAAACAAAATGTGGCGGAGGAATTTGATTTTCTTTAGACTAAAATCGCAGGTTTAATCGTTTCCAGATGTGACGATCGATTGTTGTTGGTATTTACAAAAAGGCAACAGATGCTGGATGATAGACTTCTCGTGTGGAAGTTCAACCGTGGGGAGACGGACGCTCTGCGGCGCATCTATAGGAAGTACCGAGACGATTTGTTGTAAGGTGGCCGCCGTGCTCTTGAATGACACCGATGGTATCGAAGACGTTTTGCATGACGTTTTCGTGTCTTTCGCGCAAACTGTGGGGCAATTCCGGCTGAGCGGAAGCCTGAAGGGTTATTTGTCAATCTGTGTAGCCAATTGCGCAAGGGACAAGAATCGAGCGATGCAACGGCAGCGAACGGTCAGTTTGGACGAAACAGAGCCCATTCGTCCGGCGAAGGACCGCCCCGACGATCTTGCTGTCCGCGGCGAATTGTCCGAGCAATTGGACTATGCGATGGCACAGCTTCCTTACGAGCAGCGGGAGGTGATAGTGCTTCATTTGCAGAGCAAGATGAAATTCAGGCAGATCGCCGGGGCACAAGGTGTTTCTATCAACACGGTTATGAGTCGATATCGATATGGATTGGACAAGCTGCGTTCAATTTTAAATGGTGAATTGAAAAGATGAAGCATACAGAAGACATAGAAAGACTGGTCGAAAGATCATATCTCAATAACTTACATGTCCCCGCCGATGCCGGAATGGATGAGCGAATTCTCGGCGATGCTGTGACCAAAATGGAAGAATCGAGAAAGACAGGGTCGGCGTCAGCGGGGCCGAATATATGGAGAATTATCATGAAAAGCAGAATGACAAAACTGACTACAGCGGCGGTGGCTGCTCTGGTGATTATCATAGGGATAATCGATTTTGGCGAGCCCGTCGGCGGGGCGAGTGCTGTGTTTGCGGCCGCAATGGATAGCGTCAGACAGGCACGCACTTTTTCATGCACGGAGATCACCGAGCGTCCCCACAGGGACGAGGACGGCCAAGAGCGTGGGAAATTCCTCTTCAAGCAGAGGTGGATGTTCAAAGAGCCGGACTGGAAGCGGCATGAGATGCCTAAGTCTCCGTGGGGCAAAGTCGTGAACGAGGTAACCATCACGCATTACGGCAAGCGTCAGAGATTGGAGCTTAGGCCGGTTAGGAAAACCGCCACGCTCCGTGATATGAGTTCCGATTACGAAGTTGATGGCAAAACGGGCGAAGTGAAACTGACCCGGCTTCGTACGGGCCTTCGCGATCGACTGCTCAAAACAAGTGCGGGAGCTGTCGATGATCTTGGCGAGGCAGTGCTTGACGGCAAATCCGTACGGGTTCTTCAATCGCGAAAGGACAAGCGTGTCACCACCGTTTGGATCGATCCAGAGACCAGGCATCCCGTCCAGATTGAACATAAGTGGACGGACCAGAGTCGCTCACCATTAACGTATGTCGCGATTCAAATCGACACCGAGCTGGATGACGACCTCTTCAGCCTTGAGCCGCCTGAAGGCTACACGGTTAAAGTGAGCAAGGCGCTTTACGCCGACGAGAGAATGAAGATGGTGGCTAAGATTATGCACATGGGCAAGTTGTGCCTGATCTGTCGGAGCAACCACGACCACGTGTTCCCCAATGAATTAGAGGATATTGTGACGGCAGGTATCATGTCGGATGATGCGCTCAAGAACGTGCTGGCTGCGCCTGATGAGCCCAATGGGCCGCCTGTGATTCGATACCGCCGGCCCGACTTTGATGTGCCGGACCGGGGGATAGAGGTTATGTTGTATGAGGTCCGTGAGGAAGGCTCGGGTGATGGTCGCGTGATGGTGGTAATGTTGGATTTGCATGGGACGCTAATGCCCGTTCAGAGTTTGGCACAGCTTCTGAAGCCTTGGCCGGAGCATAAGAAGAAACTCTCTGTGAGGATGACGCGGTTGCACTGGTGGTGTGACCGTTACGCCAAAGAGCATGGGGGCAAATATCCCGCGAAATTGGCGGATATTGTCGGGACAGAAGTTTGGGAGGAGCTTGTCGGGACAGAAGTTTCGGAAGACATTATCAGAAGATTACAGGCGCCTTGGGACCCACCCGAGGCACCTGCGGATATCCGGTACCGTCCGCCTCGCACGGATGCGGACCTGGCGAGGGAGGTAATCTTGTACGAGATATACGATCAATGGCCTGATGATGGTGCCGTGGTGTGCTACGCTGACGGCAATTGTGAGATTGTCCCCGAGCGAAACCGATTCGAGGAGTTGATAAAGTAGCCGCCGGATGTGCAAAAGAAGTGGCGCAACAGAAAGTAGCTCAAAGCCGGGTCAGTTTGGCTCGGCTTTTTCCCTTCTTCGTGCGGTAGCATGACTGAATTTGACCGGAAATCCTATTTTGTTTAGACTAAAATCGGTGTGCGAATTGTCATAGTATCGACGATCGTTGGTTTCGAGACTGATTAGGCAGGTCCGGCATGCTGGAAGACAAGTTGCTCTTGTTGAAAGTGAAGCGGGGAAGCGCTGATGCTCTGCGACGGATCTATGAAAAGTACAAAGATGATTTGCTGGCGCTGGCTGTGGCTCTTTCTTATGATAGAGCCATCGCCGAAGATGTTCTCCACGATGTCTTTGTCTCTTTTGCAGAATACGCCGAGAAACTTCAGTTGCGAACGAGCTTGAAGAGCTACCTATCGAGTTGTGTCGCCAATCACGTGCGCAACTTGAATCGCGCGAATGCGCTGCGGACCGCACAACTGAGTCGGGCCGAGGCTGTCAGTTCGGATTGCGACGGGCCCGATCGGCTGGCAACGTCGGCGGAACTGTCCCGGCGAATCGATCAGGCTATGGAACAGGTTCCTTACGAGCAGAGAGAAGTGATAGTCCTGCATCTGCAAGGCGGGATGAGATTCAAAGCGATAGCTCAGTCGCAGGGCGTTTCAATCAACACAATTCAGAGTCGATACCGGTATGGATTGGACAAACTCCGAATGCTGCTGAACGGTACGGTGGAAAAATGAAATATACGGGTAATATCGAAAGCATAGTCAAGAACTTCTGTCTCAGGAAGAAATCGGCGGTCAAAACGAGCGCAGAGCTGGATGAGAGAATTGTTGATGATGCCTTGCTTGCACAAAGAAAATCGAAAACGACACAATCGGCTGCTATGCGGCCCAATATATGGAGAATCATAATGCGAGCAAGAATGACAAAATACGTTACAGCGGCGGTGATTGCCCTGGTGATTATCATAGGGATAATCGAGATTGGCAAGCCCGTCGGCCGAGCAAATGTCGTATTTGCGGCCGCAATGGATAGCGTCAAACAGGCACGTACTTTCTCATGTACGGAGGCTTTTGACGTGACCTATGAAGACGGCGGCAAGCGTGGGGAATATCTGTTGAAACAAAAGTTGATGTTCAAAGAACCGGACCGGGAGCGTCGTGAGCAGCTAACGTCTGCGCCCCCGTGGTCTAAAGATGTAGGGAAGGTGACTATCTGGCACTATGGCAAGCGTCAGCGCCTGGAGTTCAGGCCTTTTGACAAAACCGCTGAATTCCATGATACGAGTTCCGATTACGTTATCGATGAAAAGACGGGAGAACTAAAACTGACGCAGCTCAATACACGTCTTCGTGATCATCTGCTCGAATTGAGTGCAGGGGCGGTAGAGGATCTCGGCAGGACCGAGCTTAACGGACAATCAGTGCGGATGCTGCAATCGCGCAAGGGCAAGCGCATCACGACTGTATGGGTCAATCCCGAGACCAGCTATCCAGTCCAGATTGAGCATAAATGGACGGACCGGAGCCGTTCGCCGATGACGTTTAAATCGATTCAAATCGACACCGAGCTGGATGACGATTTGTTTAGTCTTGAGCCTCCTGATGGCTACACTCTTAGTGTACACGAGTGGGGTGGGCCGGATTACAAGAAAAAGATGATGACCAAGATAAAGTATCTGGGCTTGTGGTGTGTAGTCTATGCGAATGATAACGATGACCAGTTCCCCGATGATTTAGGGGATATTGTGAAATTAGGTGTCATCACAGAGGATGTGCTCAATAAGGTACTGGCCGCCCCGGACGATCCGGACGGTCCACCGGTTATTCGAAACCGCAAGCCGAACACAGCCGGTAAAGACTGGTCAACTGTGGTCATCTTGTATGAAATATATGACCAGTGGCCGGAAGATGGTGTTGTAGCGTGCTTCGCAGACGGCCATTGTGAGCTGATTGCCAATCAGAAGCGCTTTGAGGAGTTGATAAAGTAGTCGCTCGAAGTTTTCGACTGTCAATGCCGGCGACAAAGACGAAGGCGCTGCCGGACAGTTCTGCCAGGACTACATGTATTACCTGGCTGGATCTGGTGGGAAATGGGATTCAACATAAAGTTACGTATTTCGCAGAAGCCTTCGGGGCCAGATACGAGAGGAACGAACCATGAACTATTCAGCCTCTATTAAGCAATATGTGTCCGCACGGCGGTTGGTATTAATCTTAACTATAGCAGTTCTTGTTTTATTAGTATCTAACGAGCAACAGCGGGCCCGAGCTTCAGTTCAAGCCCAGATGCCACGCTCAATTTTAGAACCCAATCCGATAAGTCAACAGGTCCCAGGACAAATACCCATCCAATTACAACACGATAAACCGCTGATTATTGAAGGCCGCGTTCTCGATGCTGACGGTAAGCCGTTGGAAGGGGTCGATGTGGCTGTCATAGTAAAATTTCCCTTTCCCACTCATCCCCGCAAACATCATCCCCAAATCCTGGGACAGACTACCACAAATCGAAGCGGTGTGTTTCGCGCAACTATGCCAAGTCTGCACTTATATCAGGTTGACAGGCTCTACGCGATTGCGCGGGCAGGAGGATATGGAATTGGCACCGAGGAATTAGATGTTACAGCTTTGCAGCACGCGGTTACATTTCGTCTGGACAAAGAGCAGCCTGTGCGTGGCCAAGTGATAGGGCCGGATGGTCAACCTGCGGTGGGTGTTAAAGTACATCTACGCCTGTTTTACGAAATCTGGCCCGATGATTCGCCCCCTTTTCTCGCTTTCGGTTGTTCACCGGAATATCGACCATTGGCTTGGCCGGAACCCCCAATCACTGACGAGCAAGGGCAGTTCGTGCTGCGAGGGATCTACCACAGCAAGGCGGAGTCACTGGTTTTTCAGTTCTCAATCGACGATCCTCGGTATGCACCCTTAGACCCAGACTTGTTGATTTCAATGGAACGAGAACAAGAACAGGCTTTTCGTTTTCGCGCTGATGGCAGCGAGGAGTTGAAGATTCAACTTGAGGCGCCGAGATATCTCGAGGGTACGGTACTCTGTAAGGATACTAAAAAGCCAATCGCCAATGCATGGCTCAGTGTCGTCTTCTGCAAAAATAATTTACCCGCTGATACTCAGGTTTTCGGTGTGTGGGTCAAAACCAATGAGCAAGGGCGGTTCCATGCGCGCGGTCGGCCCCGTGATTATTTTTCAATCTATGTGTACCCACCGGTCGGCTTAACGTATCCAGCCTGGTGCGAAAACATAAAATGGCCTGAAGGTGAAACCCGGTATGAGGTAACCGTGGAGGTACCACGAGGTATCCTCGTGCGTGGCAAGGTGGTGGAAAAAGACACAGGAGTAGGTGTGCCAGGAGCCGGAGTGGAATATCAGCTCCGCCGCCGCAACCAGGAAACGCTGTACCCTGACAAAGAATTTCCATATCTGATTTATTGGGCGGCCGAGTACCGCAAGATCCTGACTGACGATGACGGAGCGTTTGAAATGGCCGTTGTACCAGGGCTGGGACACCTCATGGTCAAGGCCCCTACGCCTGAATTTATTAGTCGGTTTGTCACCCTCGGTGACCTGCAGCGTGACAAAGCCAGTTCGTTTTGGTATGTCCTGGAAGGGCTAACTAGAATCGATCCCAAACCTGGAACAGAAGTGATTGACATGGTCATACCGCTGCGTCGTGGGCTGACAATCCGTGGCCGCGTGGAGGGACCGGGTGGAGAACTTGTCGAAAATGCAATGGTGCTTACAGCCAATTACCCGCGAATCGTATTTCGTCACTCAGCACCCACAACGGCCTGGCCTCGGCCGGTAATAGATGGCCGTTTCGAGTTGCGGGGCTGCGATCCGGTGGAGCCGCGGCGTGTTTACTTCCTCGACATCAAGCATCAGTGGGGTGCCATGATAGATATAAATGCCGAGAAGGCTAAAAGCGATCCGCTAACCGTTCGCTTGCAGCACTGCGGATCGGCGAACGTTCGCTTCATGGACCAACAAGGACAACCCTGGGCCAACACCAAGGTCCCGGCACAAGTCTACTTGATATTCATCAAGGGCCAGGTGAATCCGGTGTCTGGATCAGTCAGACACCTTGCCTCGTGGGTGACAGCTCTGGATCGGCGTAGATACGGGGCTCTGCGAACTGATACCAACGGCCGTGTTACGTTCCCCAGCCTCATTCCGGGTGCGCCGTATATGCTACGACTTAACGATGAACCTATCATGTTCACCGTCCAACTGGGACTGACTCTCGACTTGGGTGAGATTATATTGAAACGGCCCTAATGAATTAGTTACCTGGCCGCGTTTTCTGCATTTCTGAAGTTGGATTCGAATTTAGCGAGAGAGAAGCTGACTTCTCTTACACCAAAATCACTGTTCAGATCGTCATAATACTGACAACTATCCATTTTGATCGATACCATCGACTGTCGCAGTGATGGCCTCAGAGGGGCATTGAAGATTTTGAAAGAATGTTTCAGAGCGGAAACGGAGCGCCTCAGACAATCGTGGATGCGGCATGACCGCGGCACGTTGCGGGACTATCTCGTCCGGGATGTGGAGGATCCCCGGATTAATGTGCAGAGCATCCTGACGCGGCATTTCCTTGTTGAGCGTTTGTTCGGCGAGCGATTCGATCTTGTGGCCGAGCAGGAACTGCGTTTCGGTCTGGTGGTGAACTGGTTGCTCAAGCTACTCAAGAAGTCGGTCACTGTGGGGCGGTTGCAGACAGTGTTCGACGCACTTCTGACCGGGCGGCCAGACGCCGAGGGAATGCAAATTCCGTCGTATGTATCGGAAACTTTCGCTGACTTGATGCTGCCGAACTATATCTGTGATCTGCTCAATTGGGTGCCGGTCGAGACAACCGAGGCGCCGATCCCCGAGTATCTCATGTCGACTTTTGAGGCGATCTGGAGCGAAGTGCTGGCCGGTGAGCAACCTCAGAGCATTTCCGTTCTTGAGCCGGCCTGCGGCTCGGCCAACGATTACCGGTTTATTGAGACCTTCGGTATCGCGAGGCTGCTTGACTACACGGGATTCGACCTGTGCGACAAGAACGTTCACAACGCCAGGGGCATGTTCCCTCATGCACGCTTCGAAATTGGCAATGTGCTTGAGATTGATGCCGACGACAAAGCGTTCGATTACTGTTTCGTACACGATCTCTTTGAGCATCTGTCGATCGAGGCGGCCGAAGCGGCCATTTCAGAGCTATGCCGCGTCACCCGGCGGGACATCTGCGCCGGTTTCTTCAACATGCACGTCGGCGGCGAGCACATCGTCAAGGCAGTCGGCGATTATCACTGGAACACACTTAGCCTGGTCCGGACAAAGGCAGTCTTCGAACGCTACTGCTCCGGAATACAGGTTATTCACATCGACGAGTTTCTGACGTCAGAGTTTGGCTGCGCAGATGCCCACAACAAGGGCGCTTACACATTCGTCGTCAGCCTGTGACTGCACTTCAAATAAAACTCGGTATTTCGCCGGTTCACCGTCATCAGATTTTGCGGTTGAAGGGCGTTCTGTTTGCTGGTAGAATCCGGCCTCGTCTTTTTTGGGATTCTTAATGGAGCCGATCAATGGCAGAAAAGTTTGACAAATACGTCTTGAAGAACCAGATGGTGCTCCTTGGCGAGCCGATGGAAGCGGTTGAGTCGGTAGCGTTCGGTTTTATGCTTCCGGCCGGGGCGGCACATCTGCCGGAAGGTTGCTGCGGGGCGTCGAGTGTGATCGCCGACTGGATTTTCCGGGGAGCCGGCGACAAAGACAGCAGGCAGCTCAGCGATGCACTCGATGGGCTCGGACTTCTGCGAGGCCACTCGGTAGGCAGTTCGCACATGGCGATCGGCGCCGCACTCGAAGCCGGGAACCTCACCGAGGCATTGGACTTGCATGCCGATATTATTCTCAGGCCCAGCCTCAAGGAAGACCAGTTCGAACTGGCTCGGCAACTGGCGATTGACGACGTGCTGTCGCTGGATGACGACCCTCGGCATAAGGTCATGCTCAAACTGCGCGAGCAGTTCTATCCCAGTCCTCTGGGACGCAGCGCCCTGGGAGAGATCTTGGAGTTGAAAGCTCTGACGGTTGCGACGTCAGAGCGGATAATGCGTGACAATTTCAATCTCTCGCAGACGATTTTCACCGTTGCGGGCAAATATGACTTCGATGCGGTTTGTAGACAGATGGAGGGGCTGTTTGAAGGTGAGCAACAGCAAGGGGGCCAGTCGATAAGGTTGACTCCGAGTGCAGGCCAATACACGCATATAGAGAATGACGGGGCGCAGGTGCATATCGGCCTGATGACTGAGACGGTCAAGCCCACCGATGAGGACTACTACAACGCCCGAGTGGCGGTATCCGTTCTCTCGGGCGGAATGAGCGCCAGGCTGTTCACAGAGGTAAGAGAAAAGCGAGGCCTGTGCTATGCAATAGGGGCGAGATATCACGGCCTCAAGGAAGCTGCCGGCATTATGTGCTACGCGGGCACGACGCCGGACAAGGCTCAGGAAACGTTCGATTGCGTGGTGGAAGAATTCAATCGGCTTGGCGACGGCATCAGTGAAGAAGAAATCGCCCGGGCGAAGGTCGGGCTCAAAAGCTCGCTGATCCTGCAAAGCGAGTCTTCCAGTAGCCGATCCGGCGCTATTGGAAGCGATCACTACATACTGGGCAGAGTGCGGGGCCTGGATGAAATCAAGGACAGGATAGACCAGACAACCGTCGATTCCGTCCTGGCGTTTTTGCGAAACAACAAGTTCAAAGACTTTACGATCGTGACAATAGGCCCGAAGCGAGTAACAGTTAAGTAGGACAACGCATGGAATTTAAGAACGAGAAATTGTCAAACGGCCTGGTCTTGATCGGCGAGGTAAACAAGTCCGCCAAATCGGCGGCGGTGGGTTTCTTTGTCAAAACCGGATCGCGGGACGAAGTGGCGGCGATAAACGGCGTATCGCATTACCTCGAACATATGCTGTTCAAGGGTACCGAAAAGCTAAGCGCCCTCGAAGTCAATGAGGCATTCGACAGGACCGGGGCGCAGTTCAACGCCTTCACCAGCGAGGAGAATACTGTTTTTTATGCCGCCATTCTCCCGGAGTACCTGGTGGAGGTGACGCAACTGTGGGCGGATTTGATGAGGCCTTCTCTTCGCGATGAAGATTTCAACATCGAGAAGAACGTAATCAAAGAAGAGATTGCGATGTACCAGGACCTGCCGAGTTTTGACGTTATGGACAGATGCCGAACTCTGCACTTCCACGGTCATCCTTGTGGAAACAGTGTTCTTGGAAGCGCAGAAAGCATCGACGGTTTGACCGCTGAGCAGATGCGCGACTACTTCGCGAAGCGTTACGCGCCAAACAACATGGTCCTGGCTTGTGCCGGTAATTTTGGCTGGGATCAGATCCGTTCGCTGGCAGCAGATTCGTGCAGCAAATGGCCCCGGCAGGTTGTCGAGAGAAAACTGGGGCACTTTGACGGCAGTAAGAAGAAGGATCGGATCGAGAAAGCAAATTTGGCGCGCGAGCATATATGCCTGATGAGCGAGGGCGTATCCGCTCAGGACCCGAGTCGATTCGCCGCTTCGCTGCTGGGCACAATCGTCGGCGACGACGTCGGATCACGATTCTTCTGGGAGCTGGTCGATAAAGCGCTTGCTGAGGCTGCGTCGATGTCCTACGGAGCCATGGACGGGACGGGGACATTCTACAGTTATATTCGCTGCAGCAATGAAAACGTCAGAAAAGTGCTTGGTATTGTCCGGCGCGTTTTCGATGATATTGAGAAAAACGGCGTAACCGAAGACGAATTGGCAGCGGCAAAGAACAAGATTCTCAGTACGCTGGTCATCAAGAACGAACTGCCAATGGGTCGGCTCATCGACCTTGGTTTTAACTGGACATACCTGGAGCAGTATCGCACTATCGAGGACGATGTCGCGGCGATCAAGGGTGTGACGGTTGGCGATGTCAATACTCTGATAGAGCAGCTCAGCCCGGGTGATTTTACACAGTTCTCCATAGGACCCGCACTGAGTAGCTGATCATAAGGAGGCATAACATGGGTAATCCAACGAGAAGACAATTTCTAAAGGCAATCGGCGCTGCGGCGGCCTCGACGGGTGCGCTGTCGGCATTTCCGAGCTATGCCGGTGCGGGCCGGGCGGAAAGAAGCCATAAGAAACGCCCCAACGTAGTTCTGGTAATGACCGACGACCAGGGTTACGGGGATCTCGGCTGCCACGGCAACGACGTGATTGTGACACCCAATCTGGACAAGCTGCATGCCCAGAGCGTGAGGCTGACCGATTTTCATGTCGACCCGACCTGCTCGCCCACGCGTTCGGCGCTGTTGACGGGGCACTACTCCACGCGAACCGGTGTATGGCACACGATCATGGGCCGGTCGCTGCTGGGCAAGCATGAGACGACGGTGGCCGACATCTTCTCATCGGGTGGCTACAGAACCGCCATATTCGGCAAGTGGCATCTGGGTGACAATTATCCGTTCAGGCCTCAGGACCGGGGTTTCCAGGAAGTCTTGATCCATGGCGGTGGCGGCGTCGGACAGGGGCCCGACTACTGGGGCAACGATTACTTCGACGACACGTATTTTCATAACGGCAAGGAGAAGAAATTCGAGGGCTATTGTACGGATATATGGTTCGGCGGGGCCCTCAAGTTCATCGAGGCAAACAAGAGCCAGCCATTCTTCTGCTATATTCCCACCAATGCCCCGCACGGGCCTTACAACGTAGCGGACAAATACAGCAAGCCGTACAGAGACAAAGGCGTGAAAGCCAATCAGGCCAATTTCTACGGCATGATCACAAACATCGACGAGAACATGGGCCGGCTGATGCGACGGCTCAAGGAATTGGACCTCGAAGACAACACCATTCTGATATTTATGACCGATAACGGAACTTCGGGAGATCACGCCGGAGGCATGCGAGGCAAGAAGGGCTCTGAGTATGAAGGCGGGCACCGTGTGCCGTTTTTTGTCCGGTGGCCCGCCGGCGGCTTGGATGAACCCGGTGACATTGATCGGCTCTCGGCGCATGTCGATGTTCTGCCGACGCTGATAGGGTTGTGCGGATTGAAGAAACCCAGAGGCCTGAAGTTCGACGGCGACAGTCTGGCGCGACTGCTCAAGGACAAGGCGAGCAATTGGCCCGACCGTACGCTGATGGTTCACTCCCAGCGGATCGAGTATCCCGAGAAATGGCGCAAGAGCGCTGTGATGACCCAGCAGTGGCGGCTGATCAACGGCAAAGAGCTCTACGATATCCAGGCCGATCCGGCACAGAAGAACGATGTCGCCGGTTCGAACCAGAAGGTCGTCAAGGAACTGCGTCGTTCTTATGAGAGGTTGTGGGCCGATCTGTCCGAGGGCTTTGATGATTATTGCGAGATCATCATCGGTTCGGACAAGCAGAATCCCACCCGGCTGATGTCCCACGACTGGCACACGCCGAAAGTACCCTGGAATCAGGACGCCATCCGCAGCGGGATGCAGGCCAACGGCTTCTGGGCGGTTGAGATCGACCGCGACGGCACTTATGAATTTGCGCTGCGCAGGTGGCCCAAAGAGGCGAGCGCTGCGATCAACGCGGCTATCGAGGGCGGCAAGGCGGTTGAAGTGACTGAGGCGAGGATCAAGATTGCGAACGTAGAGAAGAGCAAGCCGGTTGATCGCGAAGGGGCCGAAGTAACGTTCAGGCTAGACCTCAAAGCCGGCAAGGCGAAGCTTCAGACTTGGTTCACCGATGACGGTGGCGCCTCGCGCGGGGCCTACTACGTCTACGCGAAACGCCTGTAGCAGAGGTAGGAGGCCGAATATGATCACCCAGAGCAGAAGATGCTTCCTCAAGGCAGCCGGGCTCGCCGCCGGGGCTGCGGCAATGCCGCTTGCGGTTTTTGCCGCACGCCGAGCCTCGCGCAAGCCGAATATTCTCGTGATAATGTCGGACGAGCATAATGCGAGCGTGACCGGTTGCTACGACAACGACATCGCGCAAACGGCGAACCTGGACGGCCTGAGCCGGCGCGGCGTTACATTCGAGAGCTGCTACTGCAACTCGCCGCTGTGTGTTCCTTCACGCCTTTCGTTCACCTCGGGCAAATATGCTTCGCGCGTCGGAGCCTGGAACAACGGTTGCTGGCTTGCCTCTGATGACTATCCGTCGCTGCCGCGCATCATGAACGCGGCCGGCTACGAGTCGGTGTTGTGCGGCAAGATGCACTACGACCGCACGCGACGCTACGGATTCAGAGAAATCGGCGGCAGCATGAACAACGCGCACAAGACCGGCAAAGGCTCACGGCGCAAAGCGGGAAACCTTGAACCCAAAGATGGGATTTCAGAACGCTTCGACCAATTTCATACAGGTGACGAGTCCAGCATCCTGAATCACGACCGAAAGGTGACATCTGCCACGGCGGAGTTTCTCAGCAATCGCAAAGCTTCGGACAGGCCATTCTTTCTTTTTGCAGGTTATCTCGCACCGCACTTTCCACTAATTGTCCCGCAGAAGTACTGGGATCGATTCAAAGGCAAAGTCCCGATGCCGAGGATTCCCAAAGGTCATCTCGAATCCCAGCCGCGAAACTACAAACATCATCGCGTCGCCTTCAACACCGTCGGTGTGCCGGACGATATCGTGCAAAAGGGCCGCGAGCTCTATTACGGCCTGACCCAGTGGCTGGACGATGAGATCGGCAAAGTTCTCTGGTCACTGGCCGACAGCGAAGTGGCCGAAAATACCGTGGTAATCTATACCACTGACCACGGCGAGAATATGGGCGAGCACGGCCTGTGGTGGAAGAACTGCTTGTATGAGCATGCCGGCCGCGTGCCGCTGATTGTTAGTTGGCCCACACGTTGGGTAGGCGGCCAGCGCAGGACGCAGGCCTGCTCGCTGGTGGACGTAGTGCAGACCATCGCCGAACTCGGGCAGGCTGACGTCCCTGCGGACTGGGACGGGGACTCTATGTTCCGATGGCTGGATGACCCTGGGGTTGGCTGGAAAGACCTCGCCGTAAGTGAATACTATGGCCACAATGTCGCGTCCGGCTCTGCTATGATCCGCATGGGCAGGTACAAGTACGTCTATCACACCGAGGCCGATGCGGACCACCCGGCAGAGAGAGAGCTGTACGACATGATGTTCGACCCCGGGGAATTCAACAACCTGGCTAGTCAGAGGAGGCATAGCGGACGAATCCGTCAGATGCACGAGGCCCTGGTCAAGGAAATCGGCGAAGATCCGGAGATAACCGAGCGGCGCTGCCGAAGCGATTGTGCCAGAGGATATTCGCGGAGCAATGATAAGAAGAAAGAAAAGAAGAGTTGAGCACGCGGTTATGTCCAATCGAACGAGAAGGGGATTTCTGTAAGCACTTGGCTCTCTCGCCGTCTCGACAAGGGTGTCGTCGGCATTGCCCGGTGGTGCGCAGACAGCAAATGCGGTGAATCGAAAGCTGCTAAATGTTGTTCTGATCAACACGGCCCAAATGTGAGGGCTGCAAGAAACAAGAATTGCAATCGGTGGACGCAATGCAAGAGATAAATGGAATTCCGAAATTCGACCTGGCCGAGCAGATTATGGCTGAGCAGCGAAAGAGCGCCTCGGTAAGGAGGAAGGGGCCCGCCAAGAGGGTTCGACCTCCAAAACAACCGAGGAAAGTTGAGCCGATCAGCCGTGCCATAAGATTACAGCCCGTGTCACTGGGGCCCGAACATGTTATTGCGGAGATTGTGGCCAGAGATATCGAGAGGCTGTGCAGGAGCAGTGTTTGAAATTGCCGGAGTAAAGAAAGATAGGGAGCCACGAATATGTATTCGAGACATAGCAGTCTGAGAATCAGTTGTCATTTCTTGTATTTGGGCTTGTTGTTCGTCGTTCTGGTTGGTTCGCTGAGCGCAGCAGCCACGGAGAGTTCCACTCTTGCGGATGCGTTTCGGTCGGAAGATTTGCTGTGGGAGATCCAACTCGGGACCCATCAGTATACGATCCCCCGAATCGACAACGGGCGCATGTTCATAGGGATCAATGACAGGGGATTGAAGCATCCTGTGCTGCCTCGAACGGGTGGGGGGATTATGATGTGCCTGGACCAGGCGACCGGAACGATGATCTGGCAACTGGCAATTCCACGGAACATGGAAGGGACAAACGCGCCGTTTCACTTTAATCACTGGCAATGCGGAGTCTGTTCCAGACCCGCGCTCGACGGCAAGCGCCTGTACATTGTCGGGCCTCGGGGTGACGTGCTTTGTCTGGATCGCAGCGGCCAGACGGACGGCAATGACGGGCCGTTCGTGAAAGAAATTGAGTATATGGGTGTTCGGCGCAACACCGACTATAAGCTCAGCCAGACCGATGGCGACATTATCTGGCAATTCGATATGATCAAGGAAGCGTCAGTCGTGCCGCATGACGTTTGCGGTAGTACGCCTCTCTTGCATGGCGCTTGTTTATACGTATGCACTTCTAACGGCCAGGACGACAAACACAAATACGTCGCCAATCCGTTGGCTCCCAGTCTGATCGTGCTGGACAAGAACACCGGTCGGCTGCTGGCCACAGATGGTGAGCTGATAGGCAAACGAATGTTTCACGGGCAGTGGTCTTCACCCGTGGCGGCGCAAATAGGCGGACGGGCCATGATCCTGTTCGGCGGCGGCGACGGCATTCTGTATGCCTTTGAGCCGCTCGGATCGGCGGCGGATGGTGACAAGACACGGACGCTGAAGAAGATTTGGCAGCATGACTGCAATCCACCGGATTATCGCTGGCGAGACGGCCAGGAAATACCCTATAGCGGCCACAAGAGCAAGAGTCCCGACGGGCCCAGTGAGATTATCGCAACGCCGGTCGTTCATAACGATCGCATTTACGTGGCCATAGGCCAGAGTCCCATTCACGGTCCGGGACAGGGGATGCTCTCGTGCATCGACGCTGAAACCGGCCGGAAGATCTGGGAGTCCCGCCGGGTGGGGCGAAGTCTTTCCGATGTAGCGATAGACGATGGTTTGTTGTACATCTCGGACTTCACGGGGCGACTGTACTGTCTTGACGCTGATACGGGGGAGCTTCATTGGCAGCACGAGCTGGGTGCGGGCGTGTGGTGTGCCTCTCCGGTGGTCGTGGAGAGCAAGGTGTATATCAGCACCGAGCGAAACCGGTTTTGGGTTTTTCGTGCCGGCCGGGAAAAACAGATATTGTCCGAGTCTCGTGTCAGATCGATGGCTATCACGCCGGCGATTCAAGATGGGGTGTTCTACCTGCCCACGCAGAACAGGTTGTTTGCCCTGAAGATCAAATCCGACCCGCCCCAGGGCAGCAATTAGCCGCTCAACAACGAGCACAGCCAGGCAGCGAAAAATGCTCCGTAGTTTCCGATAGCATAGCCTAGAAGAGCCATCAGGATGCTAACCGGCACGAGCTTTTCGTTGTGATGAGATGCAACCACGGGGGCACTTGCCGCTCCGCCGATATTGGCGGCGCTTGCAATAGCGGTGGAGTGCAGGTCCACTCTCAAAAGATATGCACCGAGCAGGCAAAAAGCCCCATGCACGCCTATCCAGATGAAGCACGCCAGAATAAACCAGGCGGCGGAGGACGTGAGTCCGGAGACATCGGCTTTCGCTCCCATGTTGGCGACGAAGATGTAGACGAGAGCCATTGCAAGTTCATGGCTTGCAGGAATACGCCTTGCCGGGGTCAACGAAAGTAAGAGGCCCATCGTTGTGATCAACAGGATCTTCCAGCTTGAGGCGGTCAGAACCGGTTTGATCTCAGGCAAGCTACCTGAGAGGGTTTGTGCTGCCCATGTACAAATGAAACCCAGCACGAGAAGGTAGAGGAAATGTCGCATTTTAACATTTTTCTGCCGGTCTTCTGTCTGGGCTTGGACGTTTTCAAGCATCTGCATTCTTTCATCGTCCACCCGCATGAAACGATTAAAGCCTTTGGCGAAGCTTTTCGACCCCAGCAGAATCGGAAGCCATATCATATAAACGAGATTGTCACCAAGTACTGCGAGCCCGAATCCTGCTGGGCTTGTCTCGAGCCCTTCGGTTACGGCCGCCATGTTTCCTGTGCCGCCTATCCAACTGCCAGCTAACGAGCCAAAGGCCTTCCATGCATCCTCGGGCAGTTTGTCCTTAACGAGCACGAATGCTATAGGGGCGCCAAGCACAACCCCGGCGGTGCCGAAGAGCATCACGAATATCCCGCGGCCCATCATTCTGATGGTCGAGCCGACATCCACCTTCAGCAGCATTATGACGAGGAACATAGGCAGCACGGCGGAGCTTAGCCAATCGTACACGGGTGAAGTATTGGTCAGGAGTCCTGTGTTTGACATTACAGCAGGCAGGGCGTAGATGAAGATCAGCGGCGGAAAATAATTGAAGAGTTTCGCCTTAGTGCGTTCCTCAAGCCAGAAGAAGATCGCCCCGACGCCGCAAAGAACCGTCAAGACACCCACCGGGCTGGAAATATAAGATTCATCCATGACTTGTGGAAATTCCCATCTACTCGTTGGCTTTGGCGTTGGTAATGTTGATGAGCATTTCTACGAGCTTGGTGCCCGATTTGTAGTCTTCATTGGTCGGCTTGAAGTGCCATTGAGTTCCAAGCGTAAAATTGGCTTCCCACGGTCCGGGCATCGGTTCGTCGGGCATCTTCTGCTCGGGTGTTTCCATTTCGCCGCGAGTGACAAGAATATCCGGCTGCATGCGCCAGGCCAGTTGCTTCAGCTCATTTGGTTCGCCGTCAAGAAACAACATGTTGATAGGCCCGTAATTACTCAGCAATTCACGGATCTGGGTTTTGTTGTGTGCCATTAGCTCGGGATTGTTGGTGGGCAGAGCCTCCGGTCGTCGACGACTGACGTCCCTGCCTTGTTTATGCAGAACCCGGAAATCATCCGGAGAAAAGTAGAAACCGACGCTGAGGCCGTGCTTGCGGAATGCCTTGACAATCTGCCGGGTGATGTCACGACCATACGGCGTATTGGTCACATTGAAGCCGGTCGTCTTCGTGTCGTACATGCAGAAACCGCTGTGATGCTTGGTTGTGAAGACCACGTATTTCATGCCGGCGAGCTTGGCCAGACGGGCCCACTGGTCGGGGTCGAATTTGTCAGGATAGAAAGACCGGGGCAGGTCGTTGATAAAGCGATCCAGATAATCGTCCGAAGCCCCCACCATAGAGTGGCTTATGACAGAGCCTAATTGCGAATCGACACTCCAGTGAACGAACATCCCCAATGCCTGGTCCATAAACCATTCGCAACGTTCGGAATCATTGCCCAGTTCCGTACACTGTACAGCCGGATCAGTGTGCACAGTTGAACAGCCGCAGGCAAGGAAGATCATGCTGAGCGCGAAGACCGACGCGCCCAATCTTTCTCTCTCATTTGACATTCTTACTCCTTTGTAAAGCTCATCGTCCTGGAATGAATCGTACAAGCTTGAAGATTTTGGTGGATTCTATCTCAGGCAGGTGTTATATGCAACGACAAGAAGTTGCGTCTGAAGGAAATTGAGGAGATCTCGTCTATGGTAGCAAGACACGTTTTGCATTGTCTTTTTGCCCTGCTCGTGTTGTGCTCGTCAGTTTCAGCACAGGACGGGCCCGCGCGACCAACGAATCCGTCTGTTTTTCAACCGGACTGCTGGGGAGTGTATAGTTGGTGCAGTTGGAACACCAGGAAGGTCACTCGCCGGAGCTGTCCCCTTATCAAGGGGGCTCCAATTGTCATGCACTCGAACAAGATCGAACCCGAGCCCGGAGAGTTTGCCTTTGACGACCAACTGGGCGACAAGCTCGCCCTTGTCAAAGGAAAACGACTTCTATACTTTCCTATGATATGGGTTGCCCCCAATGCGCCGCGATGGCTGTATGAGAACGGTGTGCCCGAGTTAAAAATGACGCCAACGATAAGCCCCAGGCGACAGCCTCGCAACTGGACATTCCAGTACTATCTCGACGAGGACTACATCGGCTATTACTACCGCCTGATCAGGCACCGTCTAAGGTCCTCGATGCACAATAGGAACGTGAGGTTCAGTCTTACGGCTTGCTAACTGTGTGACTGTCTTCTGTGAATCATCGTGAACCTACATCTGTCACCCGAACGCGTGACGAGCTTCTTGATCGCGAGTTGTTTTTACATATCGATGAGGCCAAATACGCTGTGGAGCGTTGGCGGACGGATTGTAATCATTACCGGCCTCATAGCAGCCTCGTCTATATGACACCGACAGGCTTTGCTGAACTGTATCGCCAGACCGGCTGCCTCAGGGCGCATCCACCAGTGCCCGACGGAGCACAGCACTGTGGACTCCTCTTATGAACACTGGACGCCAAAAACTTCAGTACGCTTTGCTACGACGGATATTCGGCTTAGCAAGTACGAAATCATGGTAAGACAAGACAGTTGCCTTGCCAATTACGGAGCTTCGACCACACCCAGCGAAAACGGAAAGGACTAAGAACAACACGCCTTGGAATAACCAGCCAAGTACCAGACTGCTCGGCTAAGACCGATTCGTCATCCAATTCGTAATCGTCCGGGATTCCGAGTAGTTCCGGCCTCCCAGTCTCAGGCGGCTGTGGCTTTTTTCGATCGGATTTACAGATGAGCCATCGGTATACCGGGACACCAAAGCCCTCGGCCAAACGGCTCAATATTTGTCCGGCCATGAAACCAATACTTGCGTTAACCTGAACCGCAACAATTCTCCTGCAAGTCGAGGTATCTACACAAAACAGCGTGGGAACATGAGCCCTTATAAGGAGACTGTCCAGGACCGGACGCTGAATTCTAAACTTCATTGCAGGCTTTAGAATATGAGGTATAGCGACAATCTCACACATAGATGCCAACGTTGGAAGCATCTGGTTTAAAGGACCGCCAACATAGCATACCTCAAGTTCTATCTTTCTTGGTAGCCTCTCATCCAAGATGCCGATTATTTCGTTGCAGGCTTGCTCTATTTCAGCCCACCTGGTTCTCGTATATTGCTCAATCTCCGATATCGGCATTCCCATCATTGGAGCACAGGGGGGTAGATCGAAGACCGATGGTATACGACATCCGACTATTCCTAATTCGAGAGCTGGAATATCTGCAAGTGTAATCGCCACTTCCGCAGCTTCAGTCGGATCGTCTGCAGGCGCAACTGCAATAGCTACTCGAATTCTTTGCGTACTTATGTCCAAAGACATTTGACTCTCCTTGACCATCACACTATTTTGACAGGCATAGCTATTTATTCCTTGCTCCTACGACCGTTGATATACTTTGCGAGATCCGAAATCGTCAGAATCCCAAGTCTTTCAGCATGCTCTTGCCGCATCGTAAGCGTGTAGGTGTTGTTAAAGCCAAATGGCCTAAGCCACAGAAGACCGTATTCTTCCAAAAACGCCTCTCTTACACTCTCATACGCATCGTTAGGGTCAGAAATTACCTCTCGCTTCAAAATGCTCACGAGGGCGGTTCCTGTGTACTCTGGATAAAGGTCGAGGTCTCCTGGCTTGAGTGCGTTAAAGCAAATCATGGTGCCGCCAAGGTTGAGTTTGCGGATTACCTTGATATTCGAGTTGCACTCAATCAAGAATGCCATAATCTGCCCAAGGATTTCCTGCTCAGTAAACTGTTTGCCTCCCACCGTGATGCTGCCTGCTGTCTTATCACCAGGCATAGCATTTGGCTCAATAAGCCCACGGGACGCAAGAAACTCTCGAGCAACATTTTCAGCCTTGCGGCCTTTCTCATCAACTTCGTAGTTGAGCGACTGCATGGTCTTGTTGGAAATCTGACCCGCAAGCCGGTTGAGAATTTGCTTAAGCTCAGGGTGTTTTTCCAGCGTTTGGCTCCTGACAAGGGGAGCAGCGTAATATGGAGGAAAGAACTTCCTGTCGTCTTTCAACACCACAAGCTCATAGGCGGGTATCCGTCCGTCCGTTGCAAAGCCGTCGATAACGTCGACGGCGCGGTGAGCTATGGCTCTATACATCAAACCGGGGTCCATTTGCACTGGTTCTGATGAAAACTCTAGACCATAGCAATCGCTGAGCCCCGCATAACCGTCGGCACGGGTAAGGAATTCTGCATCAAAAGCAGCTTTTAGCTCATGCGAATGGTTCGTATGACGCGGCATCAAGAGCACAACGGCAATAGCGATGACAGCAGCAGCAAGAATCTTTACGCGGGCTTTAATGTTCACTTATGTCTCCAATCAGGTTTGTAACCATAGCTTTCTGATGCCCGAGACGACCATATCAGCAGAGATGGCACCGATGAGTAGACCGTTTATCCGAGACAATATATTAACGTAACGTTCAAAGACCTTTTCTCTCTCATCTTTCAGACAGTCTTTGACCAGTTTGAACCCAACTACAAGAATAAAACATACACATAATCCGAGAAAGAGAAGAAACATAGAAAGATATGGCCCGTGTCTTTTCCCGAGTAAAATCGCTTCTGTAATTGTGCCGGCGCCAATCATAAATGGTAGAGCGATAGCAGAAGGCAATTCTTCAAGGCTGCCCCTTAATACTTCTGTGGCCCTGTAACCTCTGGTTACATAGTTGTATGCGATGACGAAAAAAATTATGCCACCGAAAATACGAAGTGCCTCGGGCCTTACTCCGACAATCTCGACAAGCAAAGGTTCACCCATAATGGCAGATACCCAAAATGCAACCAGTGAGATAAGAGAAGCCCAAAAAAGGACTTTTACAAAGATTCGAGACTCTAAATCATCCATCACACCGGCCAAATAAAGACAGAGCGCGAATGGATTCAATATCGCCAAAAAAGGTAAAAGCGAACTAACGATCATATTTGTACCTTGACCTGTTGGATGCATGACCATAGCCCAAGACCAATATTTTCTCCAAAATCCCTTTATCTATCTGCCAGCGATATAACGATGCCTATGTTTGGTCTTATGTACCGACTCTCAGACCTTCGGGTGTGAGCCACTTTTCTATAAGGCCCAGGATCCAATCAAGAACAAGTGCCAAGGCCGCCGCAGGTAGAGTTCCAGCCAATAGATAATCAGGCTGAATACTGCGAAGGCCTTTAATAATCAGGTCTCCGAGGCCGCCGGCCCCTATCAGCGCACACAGAGTAGCAACGCCGATTGTCCAAACAGTTGATATGCGGATTCCTGCCATTATTACAGGCAAGGACAGCGGCAGTTCGACCGATAATAATATCTGATATGGTTTCATTCCCATGCCTGTAGCAACTTCAATGATTGAGGCATCAACCTGGCGAATGCCTGTATAAGTGTTACGCAAAATCGGCAGAAGCGCGTAAAGGACAAGTGCCACTAATGCAGGTACAGTGCCGATCGTCGGCAGCCCTAAAGATGCAAAAATTACAACAATAAATGCGATCAGAGCCAAGCTCGGTATCGTTTGGATGGAGCTGGCTATGCCCATGATTACAGATACAAGCTTTGGCCATCGGCACCGAGTTAGATATATGCCGACAGATAGTGCCAAGACTGTCGCGATTACCATGGCGAAGAACACAAGAAAAATGTGCTCGTAGGTGCCACTAAGTATCTCAGGGCCAAGTTTTTGAAAAAATGATATTACTAAATTCATTGTGCGTCTCCGCTTTCTCCCAATACCTGTGTGATCGCTTCGAGAAGCCAGCTTTTTTCAAGGTTACCTATATACCGCTGTTGTTCGTACACAGGTAATGTTAACTCTCTGGTTTCCTTGAATGTGTCAAGGGCCTCGATTAGAGAACTCTTGGCCCGCAGGTGCGGCGATGGGATGGATTTGTCAGGTCTGGATGCCTTCTCATTCGTTCCGGGCATAATTGCCTGTACCGTCCTTGTGAGCAATGAGAGCTGAAATCGGTGTTGGCCTAAAAACTGTTCTACAAATTTGTTGGCAGGATTTTCCACAAGCCCAACTGGTGTGTCGAGTTGCTGCAAACATCCTGCATCCAGGAGGGCGATGCGGTCGCCCATTTTTGCTGCCTCAAACACATCGTGAGTAACAAAGATGGTTGTCTTCTTAATTTTTGATTTGAGTTCGACAAACTCGTTTTGAAGTTGTTCCCGCGTTATGGGATCCAAAGCTCCGAATGGTTCGTCCATCAATACAATTGGCGGGTCGGCAGCAAGTGCACGGGCAACGCCGATTCTCTGTCGCTGACCACCGCTGAGCTGACTGGGGTAGCGGTCTCTGAAGTCCTCAGGCTCGAGCCCGACCATCGCCAAAAGGTTATCGACCTGCCTGCTGACCTCCGCAACAGGCCAATTCAGCAGTCTGGGGACCACCGCGACATTCTGCGCCACGGTCATATGCGGAAACAAGCCAACATGCTGGATAGCATACCCGATCTTGCGACGCAGTTGTATAGGGTCTTGCTGCCTGATGTCTTTTCCGTCGATCAATATTTCGCCTGAGGTTGTTTCAATAAGTCGGTTGATCATCTTCATCGTGGTGGTCTTACCGCTCCCACTGGTCCCTAATAGAACGAGGGTTTCGCCTTCTGCAATCTCAATTGAGAGATCATCTACGGCTTTAACACCGCTCGGATAAGTCTTGCATACGTGCCGCAGTGTTATCAACGCTTGCTCCTTAGACTAAGTTTTGTCCACTTCAAATATTCCCACAAGACCGTGGGCGCAGCCTTGGCCCTGTTGCAGATTCGTTATTAGATGACGCAACGCGTATCCGAGCTGGGGTTCTATGATATTCTCCCGCGGTAAGCCGATACCAAGCCAGCCTATCCCCTCTACAACCTGCCTCATTCGCTCCATCATATCGCGCAAAGCCGGTGGATACGATCCTGGAATCACGGGCAACTCAACGGAAAAACGCTGCTGTTTTTCATCGTACCTCTGTAAGAGTTCTCCAACATACTGTATCAGAGTATTCCAACACATCTGCAGATGCTCAAAATAGTCATTGAGAAATTCGAAGCCTCTTTTTGGGACATAATCAACCAGCAAATGCGTCAGGTCGGTGCGCATGTTCACTTCGTGGAGAGAATTAACTGCCAGGCGGATAGGTTGTGCATGTGGATTGTATTCTGCTGTGTCCATATGCCTGCCCGTAAATACCGAACGGTCAAAGTAGACCAGTGGTTTAATCTCGACACCGGCTTTTTCGCTTGCCTCAGTCACGATCGTCTCTGCTTCCTTACGGCTAACGAGCCGTAGGCTAAGGTGCTGCAGCTCGCCCCTGCGTTGTTCACGTTCTTCCTTCTCGTAAATGTAGGATACCACATAATCCATATTCCGTTCTTTCGAAAAGTCATTTACCCAGAGACTCGGCCACTCGTAGGAATACCGTCCGATCCAATCACAGATAATCAAACAGTGTTTCTCCACTCGTCCGGCGATATCCGCGAGCAAGCGTACGAGCGTTTGATCTCTGTTATGATGAGAACAAGTACCATACGATGCAAAGTAAAGATCATAGGGGCTTTCGTTCTTGGATACAGGAAGGCCGTGGGTAAAATCCCCCTGCTCAAATACCATCTTAGGATTATGGCTATAGAGTTCACGGGCCTGCAGAATCAGGTCTTTGTTGAGGTCGAAGCCTTTATAGATACCCAAGACATCCGGCGTTAGAAGATCCACCTCAACTTCCTGCAGGCTGGGGTCACGGTGTCGAACACCGGCGAGTAGTTCGTAGCCATCAGCGCTACCGCAGCCCAAATCCAATATCCGCAAGCGCTGCATTTGTGATTGAGATCGATGCAACAGATTCTGGAGATATGGGCGTAAAAACTGCCGAGTTATCTCATCCTCCCAATAACGCCGAACGTTATCATATTTTCCAACAAGTCCGGTCTTCTTGGCGTAAAGGCCACTCTTGACCGCTTCACTATAGACTTCCATTTGTTGATCCTTTATTCCCTCGACCATAGTTGTTTCTCCTATTATCATGATTTCAATGTCTGACGTAGAATTCCCGGGACTTTGGACAGGACTTCTTTCTGCAGTTCGTCTGAAAGCCCGTTGTGTGGTCTATCCATGATTTCTTGATATTGCTTGTGGGCGGCATATAAAGCTCCGCCGTCTTCATCCTCCAGTGGGTAACGTACATAGACCGGCTCTCGCGTAGGCAACGGCAAATGGTACATAAAGGTTTTGTGATCTGTTTCCATCACCTCACGGACAACGCTTAATACACTCTCTCGCCTTTCTTCGCAGATTGACGCATCAGCTTGGGATGCCAGCATCTGCTTGACAATGCCAATATGGGCATTGTCAAGCACAGCCTGCTCGGGGCAGAAAACATTGGTGCGATCCAGCAGGCCGAAGGCATAATGAATGTACTGGGCGCCGGCCCGTGAAGTGTCTACCAACGTCAACATCTTCTCTACTGTGGCCTGGATGCCGGGAACTCGGGCGTCGCCCACCGCTGCAGTCGAATAGCAGGGCAGTTCGTAGAATCTCGCCATCTGCACACAGTCCACGGTGTAGTGAACAACTTCAGGGGCTCCGTACATATCATTTAGGTTGTCGAGTCTTGTTCGGATGGGCACCGCGCCGTAGAGCACCGGAGTCCCCGGTGCAACCAGTTGAGTCAATGTCACACCCGCGAGCACCTCAGCATTGACCTGCGCAACCATTCCGAATTCATCAAAGGGGCCTGTGGCACCACCCATCGGACAGCTTGATATTACCACAGGCACACGCAACTTTGAGATTTCAATGAGTTTTGCTGCGGTATCATCTACAATCTGCATCGGACTCTTGACAACACACGTGATAAATGACAGGACCGGCTCTTTCTGGAAGGCCTCCTTTCCCCCGGCTATGATCTCCCCTATGCTGACAACATCATTCAGCGCTCGGATATCTGTGAGGCCGGCCTGGACGTGCTTTGTGATGTTGTTAAGACTGGCAAGGAATTTGTTTACATCTTTGTTCTTGTGTGTAACCTCCTTATCACGAATATTCACACAGCGAATGAAGAAGTCGAGGTGTTCCAGGTTATCACAAAGGTGTGCCGCCTTGCACAAACGCTCAATCGTGCCTTCGGCACGGTTGAAAGTAGGCTGCTTTTCAGTGAAATCCACATCCAGCCATACATTGGTTTCAGACCCGCTTCCGAATCGTACACGCGGCTCGCGCGCGTCAAGAACAAGACGGTTTTCCCACTTGCGAGCGCCGAGAATGATTCTTGACGGGGCGGTCGTCAGCGCTTTATCTACAAGTACGTCGGGTATTCGGATGCGGACACACTCGCCCGCGTCTTCCACTTGCGCCCCGGCCTTTTGGAAAACCTTTGCAGTGGTCTCGTTATAGCACAACAGCCCGGGTTCTTGGAGTAACTCCCGCGACGCAGCATCTACAAGTTCTATTTGATCGTCGGCAAGCCGGCACTGTGACTTTACCAAGACTCCTTCGCGTTGTTTCTGCACTAAGCACACTCCTTACACTGATGATAAGCTATGACAACGATATTTTCTCCACAGGTGCCTCGGATAAGATTCCGTAAGTCTCATGGACGTATTCTGTCGTGGTCTCAATTGATTCCAGACACGATTTGCCAGTTACATGGCCTTCCTTACCAAGGGCATCGACGAGCATGTGAGCGGCAAGCCTGTCAACCGCAAAAGGATTCTTGCCAATGAGAAACCCGAGGTCATGTTCAAGCAGAGGCTTCTGTCGCGTGTTCACACAATCACAACGGTTCGTGATGGCGTACATGTGAAGCACGTGCACGACATTGTTCCACCTACCGTTCATCAGCCCAATCGCGTAATCAGCCATACGAACCGGCAGAGTCTCACCGCCTCGCTCCCAATCTGTTATCTGCTTGCCTTCCATGACCACAGCACGCTGGTTTCCGTGACACACCGCCTCACATTCGCCGCAGCCGATGCAGAGATCCGGATCAACATGGGGAAAGTGAGCACCTTCTTCCAGTTGTAAGGCACCCTCAGGGCAGCTTTCCACACACTCTCGGCAGCAAGTGCAAAGTTCGCGATCGAATTTCGGCAGTAGCGACTTGTGCATCTGCAGCTTTCCGGTCAATCCCGAGCATCCCATCGCGATGCTCTTAACGCTACCGGCAAAACCGGCCAGACCATGCAAAGTCATATGTGCGTGGTTGATGACAAAATCGGCTGCGGCAAAGCCTCCGGCAATACGAAAATCGCGATAATGCTTCACTCCACTGACTTTGATGTGTCTCTGCTCCTCGTCGAACTCAAACTCCCCCTGCCTGGCAGTTGCCGGTCGGTCAAGTACGACAAAAGGCATCCCCGCCTCATCTCGTTTTGACCAGCCATGTTCTTGGGCCAACTGCAGGTACCGCGAGCAGTCCGTGGAGGTGTTTTCGCTGTGACCCCGCAGGCCGGTATAAACCACAGTTGTATCCCCGGCGACAATCCCTTTGGCTCCATTATCGCGGAGAAAGTTCGCACTACCTATGACATATTCAGGTCTCATCCGCGTGACGCATTTCGGCTCACCTATGTGCACCTTTAGTAACATCTGACCGTGAACGGGCTCGTCATGAACGCGCTTTATTGCTCCACCTACGACATCGCTGATCAGGTGAGCCACGCCCCTCGCCTCCTTCCATAAATTCGCACCCACGATCTGGACATAGATAATGGGCCATGCTTTTTTCGATGATTTCATCTCTTTAGGTATCTGTAATCTGTGTTCGCCGGATTCCATGAGGGTCCTATCTGCAGAGTTCTTTCGGTTCACTGCTAAATTGTGATATTTCGCTTCCATGTTCTGTCTTAATAATGCTTTCTGTGTCTGCTTCTCAGCCTTTTCCAGAAATCCCAGTTTTACTCACTCTTGCAGAAGATATCTCTGCCAACAAATTACTTCTTGTGGAGATGTATCACCAGGACTATGCCGCCGACGAGACATAAAAACCATAGTGTTAAACCAATTGCCAACCTCATCAAGAGACCTCTTCTTCAACTACAATACAGCTAATTGTTTTACAGGCGCATAGCCGGCGAGTATAATCAGGCCTGTTTGAAACAGCTTTGTGTACGTGCCGTTGCGTGGTTTGCCGATCTTACCTTCCCCTATGGCCGTCCTCTCCAGAGCTATCTTTGATTCAGCTTCCGCGACCTTCGCCTTCTCCTTTTGAACCTCTACTGCCTCTTCCTGGATTTCCACCGCCTTCTTGGCGGTCTGCGCTTCAATTTCAGCTTCTGCAGCTTGTTGTTTTGCCTCTTCAACGTCTTTCTCTTCTTTCTCTGATTGCTCGGACGCGGTGCTAGAGTCCACATGCGTGTCTTGAGACAATCTCTCAATTGGAGAACTTTCGTCTTTGGCCTGTACGCCTGCGGGCGTGCCGAATCCTCCGATGAGGCCCAGGAGAAGAAATGCAAATATGATAATTGTAGAATGCTTTCTTTTCACGAATACTGCCATCCAGAAGCTTGTTAAGATAGTTCTCAGCTGTTCGCGCCGTACGTACTACCCCGCTCATTGTCATATGCAAAACACCTATTACTTCGTCTGTTCCCTGGGCTCATAGTCACCGCAAATTTCATAATCCCACATAAACAGAGTTCGACGTGACGAACCTCTAGCTCGCCTTGCGCATGGTCCCATGTCCCGACAGACACCCCACTTCGCTATGGTTCCACCGTGGGGATCATGATCGGCCCCGGCAGGCTCAAAGAAATCGCAGTTCATACAAATCTCATCCATTCTACCAGTCAATCAGAGCACCAGGACTTAACTCTAAACTTAGGACTCCAGACAAAGCACTCATACTCAGATAGGGGGCCGAATCCAAATCAAGTGGAGGTGACGCACAACCCGACTTCGCTCGGCCCCCAACTCCACTCACAAAGGGATAACGGTGGGTTGGATCAAAGCATACAAAGCAAGCGCAGTGCTCAGCCGGTACGGAGACTCGCATCACAGTCCACAAGCTAAGATCGAGTGCCCAAAACCGTGGCTCCCTCAGTCGAGCGACACTTCAGTCTTTCTTCCCTGTTTTTTTCTTTTCACTTTGAGGCTTGGAATCGTCCTTAGGCACGGTAATCTCCTTCCCGCAATTAGGACAAGCACCCTTCTTGCCTGCTAAACCATCTCCAGCTTCAAGCCCTGTTTGGCAATGTTGACATTTGAACTGTATGGGCATGTCAGGAACTCCTTTCTTCTATGAAGTTATCTTCTCTCTCGTTAGCTCACGTGTTCACTTGGCCATCAACTCCTCTTTTTCCTACACATGGCTTTCCTCTCGCCAAATCGAAAACTCTCGGAAACCTTCCCAGAATCTCTTGGAGGATTGCTTTTGAGCCGCCGCGCACATGGCCTATCCCTTTTTCGCGGTTTTCTTTGTCTCTTTTTGAGTTTCTTCACTTTTCTCCGGTATAGTAAGTTCCTTCTTGCAGTTGGGGCAGGCGCATTTCTTTCCCGCAAAATCACTTCCAGCATTTAGCGTCGCCTGACAGTACGGACAATTGAATTTGATAAGCATGACTAAAATTCCTTTCATCAATGAAAGTCATCAACCATAACACCAAACACCCTTACTCAGAAGTTCATGTCAAGCCCTGCCAATCGACTTGAGGTGTTTCTTCGTCTTCCTCAGGCCGAGCAGAAAGGCTTTCCGTTGCACACTGGAAACAGTCCTTCTCATTTTCTCAGCTACATCAACTGTGCGCATGTTACGAAAGAGCTTTCTCAATCGCGCAGTCTCCTCGCTTGACCATCTTCTTTTTGTAGACTTTCGCTTTCTCTTAGCCATCGGTTACTCTCCTTAAAAACTGTTTCCAAAGTCCTGTCCTACGCGTGCTTTGCTGACGAGCGAAACCGCACAATTTCTGGAAACCTCTCCAGAATTTCTTGACGGACGCCAAGTCTGAGGCAACTCGTGCCTTTACTCTCGCGAAGCGTCCTCACAAAGGCTCTGGCTCGCGAGAATGCGTCGCTTTCTCCGCTCAGCTCCTCTCTCTTCTCACGATTTGCCAACTGCGGCATAAAGAACTCGTCTCGCATATGCCGTACCGTGTGTTCCTCGGCGAGATAGTCATCACCCGGTCCCTTCTCGATCATTAAGTCAACTGCAAGGGTCTCGTTGTTTACTTCTATTCCCCGCAAGACCCGCTGACACATCCCCAGTATTTCGTTGTCCATTACGAGTTTCTCGTAGGAAACTGTAAGGTCCTCTTCCATCAACCCGGCAATATCATGGATGTAATTGGCCCCCGACATTGCCACCAGCAGACTGGACATGGCGCTTTCGTAAGCAGCCTGAATATCGACCTCTTTGGCGTCAGACGTTCCTGCCGTAGAATAAAGGGGAATCTCAAAGTACTGGGCCATCTGAGACACTGCCGCATTAATCATAGCCCTCTCTATCGGACCACCCAGGTGATTCATGGTGCGAAGATCCGTAATAGAGCCGACGCTTCCGCAGATGCCGGGAGCGCCTTTGTTGACACATTGCACCAATGTGATGCCGGCAAGCGTTTCTGCCACGTGCGTCAAGATATTTCCAGCCAGCGTGATAGGCGAGGTTGTTCCACAGATAGGTTCGGTAGGCACCACGACAGGTAATCCTTGCTGAGCCAAATAACAGGTCATTTCGCCATAATGTTCGTCAATCTTAAATGGGCTTATGATCAGCGTTATGAAAGACACAAAAGGTGTTTCCTGTAGTGCTTCATGACTGCCGGCGACCATTTGTGCCATTTCCACGACTTTGCGGCATCCGGCCAAAGAGTATACACCACCCATCACGTGTTTCGTCGTGTTGTCCAAAGCGTGAAAGAAGCGGTTGGTATCTATCTTGTGCTTGTCCTCGATTTCATTGGGAAAGACATTGATGGTAAAAACGTGTACGTTTTCCAGTGCATCCACCATCTGAGCATTCAGAATAACATCTTCAACCGTCGAAGGACGTCGCTCGCCTGTATCGGGATCCAATACATAGATCGCAGTTCCTCCTGTTCCATAATGCACCCGGTTCTTTTCAAGAACTGCATCGGATTTGCCGTCACGAGAGTGTAGAGTGATCGATGACGGATTGGAGGCGATGGCATCTTCAACCAGACCTCTTGGGAGTTTTACAACCCGGCTTTCCGGATCTGTTTCGGCACCAGCCGATTCAAATGCTTCGAAAGCCGTGGGGGAATAAACCAACATTCCAGATTCGGCTAATACATCGAATGCAGCGTCAGATATTCTTCCTATATCGCCACTACTCAGTGGTTTGTAAAGAGAGGCTGAAAGTCCCACTCGTTCAGGTTTAGGTCCGGTTGCTACTGTCATTACAATCTCCAAATCGTTGCGTTAAAATCTCCATGCGTCTACCAAGGCATCAATACCGCCGTTCTCAAACAAATCTTTCGCCCGATCGGCCGGGCACCTAAAATCACGAAGGCGTCTTTTCAGCGGATCGAGAAACTTTTCTTCGCCGAGACCTCGCCGGAGGAGTCCCTGACGAGCTGTGGCCCACATTCGAATAGCAATTGGGACAAGTGGGATCTCTCCGGCTCTGCTGAGCAGCCCCCGCCGGCACGCAATCTCTCGCGCTTCTCGCAGCATTTCCCAATCGTAGGAGGAAAGCACCCCTTTAGCTTCAGAAAGAGCAGAAACAAGGCCGAGCGTCACAGCCGCTATACATAATAGAGCGTCAGGGGGCTGCTGATCGTTAACTCGGCTTTCGACAGTGAAATAGCGCGAGATCCTGGCGTTGTACCAATAGCAGGAGTTGTGGACATCAATGTCGCATTCCTCAGGTACAAAGGAGACCTCTTGCCCATGAGTATCACGACCCACCGCTCGTCCAAGTTTGTAGTACTCCTCAAAGGTTCTATATCGTTCGAGAATAATTGGTCTACCATTTCGCACGACATATACAGGCTTGAAATTCGAAATCGTGCGCACATAGTCTTCAATGTCTCTAAACGGCTCACGGGGCATACCTACGCGATCAGAGTCAGGCATCCACCAATCCCAGAATTTCTCCGCCACGCATTTGTACTCTGGGTCCATTCGGCCTCGCCAGATATTAGAGTTGGCTGTAAGGGCAATCTGTGCCCCCGAGAAGCCATTTAGAACGTTGACAGCATCAATAGCCTCTTCAGGGCAAACGCTTATGTGTACGTGGCTCGCAGCATTGATCGTGAATAGATGGACATCATCCCCATCCTTTTCGTCGACATGCCGATTAGAGCCGAAAGTCTTGACCCATGGGCTTGTACGGCCCTTCTTTATCATCAGCCCCTCACTTGGCGGTGTCACTGGTTGAATCCCGTAACAGAGGAAACGCACATTGTTTCTCTCACAAAACGGTTCGAGTTCTGCGCGGAGTTCGTCAATCTGTTCCTGCAGGTCGAATAGATTCGCCACGTGTGCGAGCGAGAACTCAGCCTTGCAGAATCCTGTTTCGCAACCTGCGACAGTATCATTCTGTCGTCCGCGTTTCCTGGCTCCCACGATTTGACCGGTCATTTCGTCCTGCACTGGCTGCCAGCCTCGAGAGTGCAGGTAGGCCCACAGAGCGCAAACTGTGTCGAAACTGGCAGCAGTTCCATCAAGATTGACCAGCGGAAATTTGAGTTCCGCCCCTATCCTTCGTTCCGTAGATATTTGTGAGCAGAGGGCGTGCTGGAACCTTGCCATGAAGTATCTAGAAACAACGTCGCTGTTTTCCTGCTTAATGATTTCTTGCCTCCTTGCTGAACGTCTTGGGATCACCCATGACATGCCCGTCCCCGCGAATGACAAACTTGTAACTCGTTAGTTCTTCGGCGCCCATTGGGCCACGGGCGTGCAGTTTATCGGTGGAAATCCCGATTTCTGCGCCCATGCCGAGCGACTCACCGTCACAGAACATCGTAGAGGCATTCCACAGAACGACGGCCGAATTAACGCGCTGGACAAAAATATCCGCATTTTCGACATTTTCGGTGACGATAGCATCCGTGTGGTGAGACCCATAGCTGTTGATATGATCAATTGCCTCTTCAACATCAGCTACAGCACGGATGGACACGATACTATCCAAATACTCCGCCTTCCAATCATCCTCTGTTGCTGCCTTGATATTAGGTGCCAACTCTCCAATTTTTCCGCATCCCCTGACCTCTACTCCACAGCGTTTGAAGGCATCCATAAATCTCGGAATCTCAGATGCCAAGTCATGGCACACTAGGAGTGTCTCCATGGCATTACACACTTCGGGCATCAGGCATTTTGAGTCTAAGGCGATTTCAACTGCCTTCTCCACATCGGCAAATCGGTCAACGTAAACGTGGCATAGTCCGCTGTGGTGCTTGATTACGGGGATTTTGGAACTCTGATTGACCGCTTCGATTAGGTTTTTTCCGCCACGGGGGATAACGAGATCAATTGTGCCTTTCTCCTGAAGCAAATCTCTGATTTCCTCGTGCGAACCACTTACAACCTGAATTGCTTCGCTGGGCAAACCGACTTCGGCTAAAGATTCCCCCCACAGAGCACCCAATAGTTCGTTGCACCGTTTTGCTTCAGATCCACCACGCAGAATAACTGAGTTAGCCGACTTTAGGCAGAGGGCTCCAGCATTCACGGTGACGTGCGGGCGCGCTTCATATATCATCAGGACCACCCCTAAGGGTACCCGCACACGCATCACATCGAGGCCGTTGGGCAGATGCTTCAGACCGTAAGGACGTCCAACAGGGTCAGGCAGTGCCTCAATTTTTCGCAAGGCACGAATCCGCGCATCAATCTTCTCTTCGCCGAAACCAAGCCGGTCAGTCAAATGGTTCGGTGTTCCCTCCATCATAGCCTCTGCGACATCAGCCAAGTTCGCCGCAATGATCTCAAACTTTCTGGCGGCAAGTCTGTCGGACATACCATGAATGACGGCATTTCGCTGCTCGGCCGTGGCCAAGGCGACAACTTGTGAAGCTTCCTTTGCTCTTTGGGCTATTGTCGTTGTGGTCATGCTTATCCTAGGCAATCACATTTGCGTTCTTCTTGCTTTTGTCCAACAGCGTGTCTTCTTCGATCGGCGTGAAAATGAAGTCCACCCGCGGTAACTGCCTAAGCCTGTTTACAAGTGACATCTGATATCGGTTGGCTGCGACTAACAGAGGAACACCCTCCATCATACTCTTGTCCTCACATATACGGCTGCACATATCGAAGGCTCGGCTTTCTTCGTTTTTGATGGCAAAGACTATTACGGCATCGAAAGCCCGGTCGGCAGGTTCAGCTTTCAAGTCAAAAGGCCAATCATTGGGCGCTTGCTCCCAGTGCCAGCCAGGCATTTCGTTTCGCAGTCGCGCGACTTCCTGCTCAGTAGCACCAACAAGCAGAACGGCCCGGGAATCGCCTGTGTGGGCACTCTTAGACATTCTCTCTCCCGTTAACTCCAAAGGCATGCGCCAGTTCCTTGGCAAGCGTTTGCCCCCTGTCAGACTCACCCAGGACTCTCGTGTGGTCTTGCTTATTGATTTTTCCTTCAATTCGTTTGTCCTTCCCAGATCCTATCACAACCACAGGAATCGTCCGGTTAATGTCTCTCACATTGAGGATAAACTCCAGAACATCGGCATGGGTGAACTTGCGATCTACAACAACGCCGGTAAGCCTCCGGCGGCGGACTTTATCCAGAGAATGTCGCACGCTCCCCCATACCTCAGGGACAAAACCAATCTTGGCAAGGGCCTCAACATATTCCTGATTTGCCTGACTTCCTAAAATCAGTAGAGCTTGTGAGTTCATGACTCAACTCCTGTAAATGGGCAAATGACCAATACTTCAAATAGAGCAACTACTTTTCCAGCACTCTCGTTCTAGTCGCAAACGACATGCCAGAGAATCACCCATCATGCACAAGCCTTTCAACAGAAGGTAGTTATGAAAAGGAGCCTGTTCATGCGGGGCAAGATTTCACAAAGACTTGTGGCTTTGCAACCAGGTGAGTGTGCACTAACGGTACGGATTGCTCAAGACCAGAGGCTAACGGGTACGAATTGGTACACATCCAAGTGTGTCGCGTGAAGTCAGACGCTTACTGCGCGTATATAAAGGTGGCTTGGAGAGCTTGTTTGTCTTGGGATACCTTCTATGCACAGCGTACCGTTCGTCTTCGCACATCTTTCTGGCATGGCGTCAAACCCTGAAGGCAGCCAAGGACTGCGACGTTAACTTGGCATGCCAACTGTCAAACGACTTTCAGGTAGTCGCAGGGGGTAACGTTCAACGCTCGTCAAGTTTGGCAATCCTTCATGGTCCATATTCCACGAGCAGGCACGGGGCCTGCCGTGGTAGCCAATATCTTCATCTTGAATTGCCTCCTTTCAGGCGTAACGTCATAAGGCTACTCCCAAACTAATTCTTGAGTTTAGACACCGGCAGCGATGCTTGCGTCGTCAGAAGCTCGTCACTCTCGCGTCCCGTCCGGGCTCAACAATTCATAGATTTCCGTGTGCCCTCTCTGTTTGGCTATCGCCAGCGCAGTCTGGCCACGCGGATTCGTTGCAGTCAGATCGGCGCCTTTCGCGACAAGCAACTCGATAATCTCCACATGCCCGGAAAGAGCCGCAAAGTGCAGCGGCGTCCCCTGCATTTGATCCTGAGCGTTCAAATCCAAACCGTCGTCGATAAGAAACTCAGCGATACGCTTGCACCCCCCCATGGCGGCAAAGTGAAGAGGCGTCGTCCCATTCGTCATCTTCGCATGCGTATCAGCACCGTTGGCAATCAACAGAGCTGCAACTTCCTCGTGGCCTCGTATGAGGGCCAAATGCAGGCTTGTGAAGCCGCCGGTAGACGTTGCGTTTACATCAGCGCCGGCAGCGATAACTGCCTCGACCTTGTCAAGGTCACCCCCGTCCACCGCCTGCAGCAAAGCCGCGTTCGGATCCGCAAGCTCAGGCGGCTTGGGCGGCTCGGCTGGCTTTGTCGCTGTTGTCTGCTTGGCCGGTTCTTTTGCAGATTCGACTGGAGCAGGCCGCGTTCGGGAACTGGGTTTGGTCTGCTTAGCCGGCTCGGATGCCTTTGTGGGTTCTTTCTCAACCTGTGCCGCCGATTGCTGCGTCTGAGTGGGCTCTTCCTTAGTGCACCCGACAACAGCAAGCATTAACATTAGCACCACACATACCAGTTTTGCGCATTTCATTATCATCTGTCCTCTACCTAGTGTCTTCTCGATGCCTTATCCGATTTTTCACTATTGCTTCATCTCCTTACCAAGAAAGCGGCAGGCTCCTGTTCACATGTAAATCCGTAATGTGTCGACAAATTCCGCGCATGTCAGTCTGGACAGCCTTGCAGTTCAAAGCAGACAAATACTTTGTACTCACCTGATACTTCAACGCAATTGGTGTGCCAAAGAGCGCCTATTTCTCACAAGGCCGCTAATTGTAAACACTTATGAAAGATACGCTTCCTTCGGCTTGAATTTCAGAGTTGTGTGGAATCCCGCGCACACCATCGATTGTGCACAAATGGTACACTCTGCCAAAGAGAGGAGGTTTCTCTGGCACGAATCTGCACGCACGCATCCCAGAACCATATTCGGAGATCGCTATGCTGGGCTCCGGCAGGTCGAATCGAATAGGCAGGCAGCAAAACCGCTCCATTCGCACGTCTACACAACATCCGTACCAAGCATTTCCTTGCCACCGTGAATCGCATTTATCTCTTCGGTCATGCAGGTTCGCGATATCACAGATTCGTCCATCGTAAGCACGTACAATTGCTCGCCCGGACCTCAGCCTCCGGCCTCTGCATCATTCTGGGGGCTCTTTTGCGACCAGTTTGTTAACTTTTCCCAGTGATTCAAATGTTCCTGCGTCGGACCACCAGCCCTCAATAATGTCATAATCCAGTTGGCCTTTGTTGATATAAGCGTGGTTGACGTGCGTGATTTCAAGCTCGCCGCGAGCCGACGGTTTGAGCGTTCGTATGATATCGAAAACGGCAGCATCGTAGAAATATATGCCGGTCACGGCATGATCCGACTTTGGCTCCTCAGGCTTCTCGGCAATGTCAATTACTTTTCCGTCGGAAAGCTCTGCTACGCCGAAACATTGTGGATTGGCCACCTGCTTGAGGAGTATTCTGGCACCCTGTTCCTGGGCGAGGAACTTCTCAGCGTAGGTCTTGAGACTGGCCTGAAAGACATTGTCGCCAAGGATCACCGCCAGATGATGCACGCCAGCAAAGTTCTCGGCCAGGGCCAAGGCCTGTGCGATGCCACCCGCCTGGTCCTGGACCTTGTACGTAAACCGACAGCAAAAGTCCTTTCCCGAACCCAGCAGGCTGACAACGTCGCCCATGTGTTCGATGCCCGTAACTATCAGGATCTCCTCAATTCCGATTGAAGTAAGCTTCTCAATGGGGTAGTAGATCATAGGCTTTTGTCCGATGGGCAGTAGGTGCTTGTTTGTGACGTTGGTCAACGGCATAAGTCGTGAGCCAGTGCCGCCGGCAAGAACAACGCCTCTCAAATTCATAATCATCTCCTTGCAAGTTTTTTGAATCATCAAATTGTGTCCCTATGTTCCAATACCTTGGCAAAATGATTTGGCCACAACCACAATGCCAAGCGGTCGGGCACGTTTACTGAGGCTTTTGTGTGTTGGCCAATATCGCACCTATTCTATGTTATGCTTTCGCAACTTATTGTATAACGCCCGGCGACTAATGCCTAACAACTGAGCAGCACGTTTGCGGTTGTTTTCAGCGGTGGCAAGTGCCCGGACAACCATTTCCCGCTCCACCTCATTCAGCGCGGTGCCGACCTCGAAACTTACCTTTGTAGGAGCCTGCTTGCCGGGCCTGAAGCGGGGAGGCAGGTGGCTCGGCAAGAGTACTTCACCTTCGCATACTAAGACAGCGCGTTGAACCACATTCTTAAGCTCACGCACGTTACCAGGCCAATCATGAGACTCCAACAAGCTGATGCATTCCGGCGCAATCCCCAAGATGTTCTTCTGAAACGACTCATTATAACGTTTGAGAAACTCATCGATCAGCAACACAATGTCGCCTCCTCGTTCCCGAAGTGGGGGCATGATGATACGGAAGACATCGAGGCGATAGTACAAATCCCTGCGGAAGATCCCCTGCTGAGCAAGGTCAGGCAGGTTCTGGTTAGATGCCGCAACTAATCGAGCATTGGTCGAGATCGTTCTCTTTCCCCCAAGTCGATGAAATTTCTTTTGCTCAATCAACCGGAGCAGACTTACCTGGACTTTCTCATCGACAGTTGATATTTCGTCCAAGAAGACAGTCCCATCTTGAGCTTCTTCGAATTTGCCTTCACGCCGTTCAAACGCGCCTGTAAATGCTCCCTTTTCGTGGCCAAAAAGTTCACTGCCAACGAGCTCCGGCGGCGATGCGCCTAAATTAACCGCAACGTACGGGCCGTCTTTGCGTTCGCTCTGTTCGTGTATAGCCTGGGCAGCAAGGTCCTTGCCGGTGCCGGTCTCGCCCATCAGCAAAATTGGAATATCTGTCGCCGCTGCCTGACGAATCTGCCGGTACACATCTTGCATAGCCTGGGATTGCCCAACCAGTCTCTCGAATCGAATCCTACGCTTCTTAGACTCCAAGAATATGTTCGTGCCATACACCGGCCGCTTCTCAATGGCTGTCTTGATCAGGAGATTCAATTCTTCGTCGCCTATTGGGAGTTTGGCATACTGATAGGTGCCAACCTTGAGGGCGGACATCGCAGTCCCAATGTCGCGAGGTTCTACCAAGAACAGGACCTGGGTTACCGGGCTTTTTGCTGCAATTACCTCAAGCAGGTCTATCCCGTCCATCTCGCTAGCCTCAAATGAAGCGCTTGTGACTATCAAGACATCGTAGGGTTCGGATTCGAACCTCTCAAGCACCCGGTCGATGCTGGATTCGCGACACACGTCCGCCTTATCCTTTCCAAGCAAGTCTGTCAGGCGAGACGCAAGATCGGTGGAAGTGTCAACCGCGATAATCCGAATCTTGTCTTGTTCAGAGTTTTTTTTCATTCTGC
>JADHXR010000057.1 GCA_016782865.1 Phycisphaerae bacterium | reverse complement strand
AGATGTATCCGCCGTGTACATTACACCAGAAGACCGTCACCGGGACGACGAGCCATATCAGAAGCTTGTTTCGATACGTCGCCAGCACGAGTATAAGCAGAAAGACGGCCACCAGCATGTTTGAGAAACCCGCCGGGCGAACATCCAGGAACGAGCGCCCCGTGAACATAGCAAAACAGGCGAAGACCGCGCAGAGCGCCGGGTTGGCCCCGAGCAGCCTTCCGGTGTAATAGACGCAAACCACTGTCACTATATAGATGGCAAATTTCCAATAGACCAGCGCATTGGATGGAAAACTGACACCGTCGGCATACGATGATTTGGGAACCAGCGAATAGAAGATCACATGTGTTAGCCAGTTCTGGTTGATCCAGCCGGTTGGATGCCAGCGTTTGACGGTTTCGATGCCGACTTTGTCCGTAATCCACTGGGCCCACCTGGGCCAGGTTCTGATCTCCGCCTCGGTCGGTCCGGGTTTGTGCGAGTTTGCGCTGAAGGGCTCGACCGTATCGACTCCGTGATTGACGAAGTGACGGCCGCAGGCCATCGCGACCCAGGTATCGCCGGCGGCGACCATATGGGTACAGGCGTGAATAGTAAAGATGAGCATCGCCAGCCAGCCGATAATCATAGGCCAGCCGGAAAAGGCGCTGCTCTCGAACAGTTCGACTTGACGCTCAGGGGCCGATGAGTCAGTCGCCCCCGCAGCGGATGAGACACGCCGTTTCTTGCTCTTCACTGACTTAGCCATTCTACCAGTCTGTCTAATCCCTTGGTAATCTGCTCAAGCGAACAGGCGAAACTCAAACGTACGTTGTTGTCACAGCCAAACGGCAGGCCCGGAACCAACGCTACATTGGCCTGTTCCAGCAGCGCTTTCGCAAAATCCATGCTGCCGCCGATCTTTGCACCATTAATATTTCGGCCATAATGGCTCGAAACATCAGGGAAACAGTAAAAAGCGCCCGTAGACGCGGCACATTCGACGCCCTCGATGCTGTTCAATCGCTCGGTCATGTATCGGCCTCGACGCTCGAATTCCGATCTCATTGTCTCTATTGCTTCGGCGGCGGGCTCGCCCATGGCCTCAATCGCCGCATACTGACAGAAAGTTACGGGATTCGAAGTCATGTGTGACTGCAGGCGTCCCATTGCCTTTATAACTTCCAGAGGACCTGCGGCGTACCCGAGACGCCAGCCGGTCATGGAGAAGGCCTTGCTAAAGCCGTTGAGAGTAATTGTTCTGCCAAAGGCATCTTCGCTCAGTGCGGCGAAACTCACGAATTTTGTGTCGCCGTAGACGAGCTTTTCGTATATCTCATCCGAAAGCACGCACACGTTTGTCCCCTCGAGAACCTCTGCGAGGGCTTTCAGTTCTTGAGGCGTATATGTGAAACCGCCTGGATTGTTGGGCGAGTTTATCAAAAGCATTGCGGTTTTTTCCGTGACCGCTTCCTGCAACTGCGCCGGCGTAATCTTGTAGCCGGCGCCTTTGTCGGTTTGAACAACCTTCGGCACAGCGCCGGCGAGCTTTATCGCCTCGGGATACGTTACCCAGTACGGCGTCGGCATAATAACCTCGTCACCGGGATCGAGCACCGCCTGCATCGCCTCATAAACCGAGTGTTTGCCCCCGATATTGACGATGATCTGCTGGGGGCTGTATTCGAGACCGTTCTCGGTCTTGAGTTTCCCGGCGATGGCCGTCCGCAGCTCGATGATGCCTGCCGCCGCCGTGTATTTCGTCTTGCCGGCCTTGAGCGCCTTGATTGCAGCTTCCTTGATATAGTCAGGCGTGTCAAAATCCGGCGCTCCGGCGCCAAATCCAACCACGTCCACACCCTGGGCCGTCAATTCCTGCGCCCGCGACGTGACGGCGATTGTCGCCGATGCCGGAACATCCTGAGCTCGCTTACTGATCTTCATTTCGTCTGAACCTTTCCAAATTTGAGTCTTCTTTTATCTGATCAACCGCGTCATTAAAAACAAAACGCCAATGTAGGTCAAGAAAATTGGCGGACACGCAATACTTGATTCTCCACAGCCAAAAACAACTTAAATTGGTATCAACTGCCTGTTGACGACGACGTCCGCAATTGCTATACTTCTTTTATGATACGTGCTCTTCAAATTGCGGGCGTATTAGACTGCGGACCCAAGACTTCAGACCTCAGAGGTCGGCATTCCGCTCTACACCTGCTGTCTCCTGTATTCTGTATTCTGTATTCTGTCGTTTTGTGTTTCTGTCTTGGCGGCTGTGCCAAGCCCAAAGAAGAACCTATATGGGAGAAAGTCAAGATAGGCGATCTCGCCCCGTCCGGAGACCGAACGCCACAGGCGAAATTCGTTAAGAGCATTAATCTTGAAATTTATGTCATTGAAGTACCGGCCGACAACATCGACGATCTGGACAAGATCCGCAAGAAACTGCGCATCAGGCCGCTTAAACTCAAGAATTACCAGGCCTTCAGCGCCAACTCGTTTCTGGCCCGCTTCGGCCAATTGGATGTGTGGAACGAAGTGCGCAGCATGCTGATCGCCGCCGACGGCCAGGAAGTGGTGAAAGTTTCCCTGATGCTTTCGGACGGTCAGCCGGAGACTCTCGCCATCACCGCCCTTGACCGTACACAGACCGTATTCTACACTGCCGCCGACGGCTCACGACAAGGCGCCAACGTCGGGCCCGGCATCCTCGGGCTGCGAATCAAAGGCGATGAAGTCCCGGACAGAACAGGCATCTGTGATGTCACTGCATATCCGGTGTTTTCGCTGCCGACAAAGAATGCAATCCCGCAACTCGAGGCGCAGATGAAAAGGCGTGAGTTCCCCTTTACTTCCGCTGCTCTCGGACTGAGAATGAGCCCGGGCGATTTTGTTTTCCTGGCGCCGAAAGAATACGTGAGCGATCAGACGTCTTTGGGGGGACTGTTCTTCAGCAACGTCCCGGGCCGCATGTTCTTCAACGCAGCCAATCGCAAGCCTCCCGAACACAAGACCGCAGTCAGGGTCTTTCTGCTCGCCTGCACAAGGATAGATGATTGACCGGGGCATGCTCAGCTCAACAGTGACACTAACTCGATGCAGTGATTACAGCCGGGGTAGAATCGCCGAGGCCATGAAAAGGCAATTCGAGCTTCTCGGCGGGCTCCAGAGATTCGTAAAGTCCGGTGACAGCGTTCTGCTCAAGCCCAATTTCATCGCTCCGAGATCTCGCCGACATGCGACCCAAACCGACCCGGCGCTGGTTCTCGAAGCCGCCCGGCTCTTGAAAGACCTCGGGGCAAGGCCCATCGTCGGAGATTCGCCCGCATGGAGCAATGTCTTTGCCTGCGTCAAAGCGCTGAAGCTGGCCGAACCGCTGAAGAAAATGTCCGTGCCGGTAAGACAGCTCGATAGTCCCAGAAACTGCCACGTAGGGGCAAACGAAACCAGCGTCGGCATAAGTTCTGTTGCGCTCGATGCTGATGTTATCATCAATCTGCCCAAGTTCAAATCTCACCAGCAGTTGGGAGCAACATTCGCGATAAAAAACATGTTCGGCTGCGTGGCCGGCAAGCGAAAGGCCCTCTGGCATTTTGCCAAGGGCAAGAACGCAGAGGATTTTTGTGAGCTGCTCATCGACATATATCAGTTTCTGAATCCCGCCGTGACCATAATTGACGGTGTCATCGCAATGGACGGTTCCGGCCCGATCCGGGGCAGAGCCAGAGATTTGGGTTGGCTAATCGGAGGAACAGACCCAATCGCCTGCGAAATCATCTGCGCAGAATTGGTCGGTATCGAGCCGGGAGACCTGCCCATCGTCAAAACGGCCAAAAAGCTCGGTTTCGGCTGCTCGGACCGGGCGAAAATAGAAATCGCCGGTGACGATCTATCATCGAACATTTGCACGGACTTCAAATTGCCCGAGCTTATTCCAATAAGGTTCTCCTTATTGCAGGTTTGCAAAAGCGTTTGCAAGCAAATACTGCTGCTGGCCAAGGCAACCATAAAGAAAATGCGCACATGAGCCGACAAAGAAGTGTGGGATCTAACGAGTCACCCAAAACTACGGAACGAATTGATGACACAGAAAGAGCCCAAGAAATCGAAATCAGGACGGCCCCGTCGCACTGTTGTACTCATGGCCGTCACCGTCCTTGGCTTGACAGGCGCGTGTTTTGTCCTGCAATGTGGGCCGGAATTACCCTTTGTTCCGAGCAACGACCGGCGACAGGCAGAGTCCGAACAAGCATCGGGCAGGAAATGGGCCGAGCGACTTGAATTGCCGGGGTTGCCGAATCTGCATAGAGTCTCCGAAAACCTCTATCGCGGCGCTCAGCCTACCGCCGAGGGCATGAAACAGTTGGAGAAACTTGGCGTCAAAACGGTCGTCAACCTTCGGTCCAGTCGCTCGGATCGCGACGAGATCGAAGGCACGGCCCTCACTTACGAGCATATCGGCATGACGACCTGGAGCCCTGACCCTGAAAGTATCACCCGCTTCCTGAAGATTGTCACTGACGGCAGCCGGACGCCGGTTTTTGTACACTGCAGACACGGGGCCGACCGGACCGGAACAATGTGCGCGATTTATCGCATCGCCACCGAAGGCTGGAGCAAAGACGAGGCGATCGAGGAGATGACCAAGGGAGGATTCGGATACCACAGTATATGGAAGAACCTCGTGGACTACATTCGCAAGCTGGACGTTGACTCAATGATGCGCAGCGCTGGGCTGAACTCATGTCCGTAGAACCGTGAGAAGACTTATCTTTTCATTTCTGCGCCGTTACCTCCGGATGGATCTCATAAATAGCACTGCGCACTGCAAGGGCTGATTCCCGGGACATTGACAATTGCTGCTCACCGGGCTAACATTCGGGTCCGTGCAGGAAGAAAATATGAATATTTTGGGTATCGAGACCAGTTGTGATGAGACTGCCGCGGCGGTGGTCGCCGACGGCAGGCTCGTCAAGTCGGCGGTGGTGGCCTCGCAGGCGAAACTGCATGAAAAATATGGGGGCGTCGTCCCGGAGATTGCTTCTCGGGCACATGTCGAGAATATCTATCCGGTCATTAAGGAGGCGATGGAGCAGGCCGGCGTTGGTAATGACGATATTGATGCGATTGCCGTTGCGAATCAGCCTGGGCTGACCGTCGCTTTGGTGGTAGGCGTTACCGCAGCCAAGACACTTAGCTTCGCATGGAACAAGCCTCTTATCGCGATCAATCACCTGCACGCTCACCTGCAATCGGCGATTATGTCCGCCGATGGCCTGGAGCTGCCTGCCGCCGCTCTGATAGTATCGGGCGGGCACACCAGTCTTTATGATTACCGCTCGCCGCTGGAGCCTCGACTGCTGGGCTCGACCATCGACGACGCCGCCGGCGAGGCCTTCGACAAGGTCGCAACCATCCTGAAACTGCCCTACCCCGGCGGCCCAAGCATTGAAAAGACAGCGGCGGACGGTGACCCCGACGCGATCAAGTTCCCGCGCTCGATGCTGGGGCGTGACTCGCTGGATTTTTCTTTCAGCGGTGTCAAGACAGCCGTGCTGTATCACTGCCGGGGCCAGAACATGAAGGGGCAAAACAAGGTCGACTCGATGGGCAGGAAAGAAATCGCCGATATCGCGGCGTCGTTCCAGGCAGCGGTGGTCGAGGTTCTCGTTAAGAAGACGCAACGAGCCGCCAAGAAGATCGGGGCGAAGACCGTCCTGCTGGGCGGCGGAGTCGCCGCTAACAGCGCGTTGCGTGCCACCCTCCAGGAGATGTGCGCGGAAATGACACCACCCAAAAAACTACTGGTCGCGCCAAAACAATATTGCACTGATAACGCCGTTATGGTAGCCTCTCTGGCGTATCATAGGTTCAAGGCCGGCCTTTATGCGGATTTGACCCTTGAGCCAAGAGCAAGCAGTGAGTGAAAGAGATATTAGAAATCAAAATGCAAAAAGCAAAATCACATATAAGAATGCAAAAACGCAGAGAAGATTTCAAGAACGAATTTAAGAAGCGGCTCTATGATTTTACGTTAGAATTAATATCCTTTATAGACAAGTTGCCGCATGATAATGTTTCCAAAATAATCGGCGACCTAAAGCATCCTAACTCTTAAAGGCAGGAAACAATTTTGAATTTTCATGTGTAATTTTCATATTTGATTTTTGATGTTTGATCTTAAGACAAAGGTAGGTGCAATATTCAGGCTGAACAACTGAGAGAATTATTAGAGCAGGTCAAGAACGACAAAATCGGCGTGGACGAGGCGATCGAGAAGCTCCGTCATTTGCCGTTCGAGGATTTGGGCTTTGCGTGCATCGACCACCATCGTCAGATCAGGCGGGGTTTCCCGGAGGTTATCTACTGCCCCGGAAAAACGACCGACCACATAATCAAGATATTCGAGAGCCTGGCTTCGAAAGGTAACAATGTTTTGGCTACTAGGGCCGCGCCGGACGTTTTCGATGCGCTGACAAGCACGGGCAAGTTCCCCGGCGCCAGGTACGAGAAGATGGCCCGTGCGATCGTCCTGGAGCAGCAGGAGTTGCCGGCCTCCAAGACCGTCCTGCCGATAGTCACCGCGGGCACCGCCGATTTACCAGTCGCGAGCGAGGCACAAGTTACCGCCGAGATCATGGGCCAGCGGACCGAACTGATTTGCGACTTCGGAGTCGCGGGCCTGCACCGACTGTTCAGGCATCTACCCAACCTCCAGAGCGCCAACATCGTCATCGTGGTGGCCGGGATGGAAGGAGCGCTTGCCAGCGTCATGGGCGGTCTGCTCAGTTGCCCGATAATCGCCGTGCCGACCAGCGTCGGCTACGGTTCCAGCTTCGAGGGGCTCTCGGCGCTGTTGACAATGCTCAATAGCTGCGCTTCGGGCGTTACCGCCGTCAATATCGACAACGGCTTTTCCGCCGCCGTGACCGCCACGCTGATAAACAAGAAAATCGAAGCAAACAGCGAATAAAACGTTTTGCGAATTGGCGCAGTGCTTAGCCGTCTCTCTGTCATTCCGAGCGAAGCGCAGCGGAGCCGAGGAATCTGGTCTTTGAGCGAAGAAGTGCGATGAATACAGTAGAAACTGTCCCGAAACTCGAGCCAAGAGCCACTGACGCTCACAAGGGTGATTTCGGCAAGGTCTGCATCATCGCCGGCAGTCGTGGCATGAGCGGCGCCGCCGCCCTTGCCGGGCGAGCTGCCCTTCGAGCAGGCGCCGGTCTTGTGCGGGTGGCAACACCCAAGAGCGTTTTGCCGATAGTCGCCTCCATCGAACCGTCTTTTACCACCATCGCCCTGCCCGAAGACAGTTCGGGTCGAATCTCGGCAAAGGCAATCAACACGATCCTCGAAGCCGCAACCCAAAACGATGCCGTCGCATTCGGCCCCGGCACGGGCATCAGCGGCGCACTGCGTTCGGTTCTCGAAGCCCTTCTCGGGCAAGAGCAGTTGCAACTGGTCGTAGATGCTGACGGCCTGAATAATCTCGCCGGCATGAAAAGTTGGCCCGACAAACTCAAGGCAAAGCTCATCCTCACCCCACATCCGGGCGAAATGAAACGACTATGGGCGAGCCTGTTCAGAGAACAGCCGCCGACCGACCGCCGGGAGCGGGCGGTGAGACTGGCACAGCAGACCGGAACAGTCGTAGTATTGAAGGGTGCCGGAACCGTCGTCACTGACGGCGAGAGAATCTACGTCAACAAAACCGGCAATCCCGGCATGGCAACCGCCGGCTCCGGGGATGTCTTGACGGGAGTGATAACCGCCCTAACCGGCCAGGGCCTGAGCGATTTCGACGCCGCAGTCCTCGGAGTCTACATCCACGGCTCAGCCGGCGACATCGCAGCCGAAAGAACAGGCCAAACCAGCCTGATAGCCACCGACATAGCCCAGGCATTAAGCGATGCCTTTATGAGAAGTGGCTGACAGATCCGATACACCAGGGTACAGAAGCTTTCCAGACCTTCCTTTCACTATTAGCCGACTAACTTAAATCGTCCACGTGCTCTCGCAATTTGGCATTGTTCGGATCAATACAAACCGCACTCTAACGCTCAGTGATTATTTCAGATTACGCAACACTTCCAACAACTTAATAGCGCCTTCCACGCGACTTGCATAATCAGCGTTCTTCGATAAGTGTGCCTTTTCTGCAAGTTCCGAAGCTTCCTCGAGTTTATCTTCTTCAATGAGTTCCCATATAGAAAGCAGTGTGCTGTCTTCACCGGCGAACAGCTTTTCGGCCTCAATCACAGTCGTTAAGTGCAGCGTGGCCTGTCTTCCATTGAACCATTCTTCTTTCAAGCTGTGGCGTACCTGTTCGATGACAGCATTCGCCTCCTCGTCACGGCCGAGTTGGTGCAGAGCCATGGCCCTGAATCCCTCAACTACTGGATGAGGCTCAATACCCGCATCGTCTTTAATGTTCTTATAAAAGCGTGCCAATGTTGCCAGGGTCTCTTCGTAAGCACCCAGACGATACTGAGCATAGCCTAGCCAGGCAATGTAGAAGCCCTGGGGTGCCAGACTGATGGCTTTCTCGAGCTTCTCTATCGCCTCTCGATACGCCACGTCGTTGTGATCAGGTGATTTCACTACTTGCCAGCTTTGCGAGAAGAGTTTCCTTGCATCCTTCCACAGGTTGGCATTGGCAATCTGAAGCGCCACCCTGCGCACTGAGTCGTTAATAGTGTTGTCATCCTCCAGCTTGGAGATTACGTCGTAGTAAAAATCGTGTTTCTTGTATAGCTCATCTACAAGGTCCCTTGCTGAATTCGCAATTTGTCGAGGTTCATATCCGGCAGCAGGCTCAACAGATTCCCAGAGAGTAATGCCACCGTCGTCACCGCCCACACAAATACTTGTGCCATCAGAACTAAATGTCACTGAATGCACATCGTGTTTGTGTCCAGCAAGAGTCATCTCGATGACGCCGGTCGTAGCATTCCAGACCTTGACGGTTTCATCCCCGCTGCCGGAGACGATGCGTTTGCCGTCCGGGCTGAAGGCTACCGATAAAACAGGGGCAGTATGCCCGGTTAGAGTCATCTCCAGGACACCCCTTAACGCATTCCAGACATTGACTGTTTTGTCATTACCGCCTGAGACAATCTGCCTACCGTCGGGGCTGAAGGCTATCGAGGCCCGCCCCTGGTGACCACGAAGTGTCATGATATCAGCGCCGCTGACAGCGTCCCATAGCTTAATCACTCCATTCCTATTCGCGGGGGATGCAGCAATGCGTTTGCCATCCGGACTGAATGCTACCTGATCAATCCATGCATCAACCCTTAATACGTCTGGCTTGATGGCAGGATCCCATTCCTTTATCGCGCCCCAATAACCAGTGGAGAAGATCCGCTCACCGTCCGGGCTGAACACAACATTACTGACTGCTTTGGCGTGTCCCCGCAGTGTGATCAACTCATTCCCGCTGGCTACATCCCATACCTTGATGGTTTTATTCCAATTGCCCGAGGCAATGCGTTTGCCATCCGGGCTGAACACAACCGACCAAACCAGTTCATGGTGTCCTCGAAGAGTCATCATTTCGGTGCCGTTGTTGGCATCCCATACCTTGATGGTTTTGTCGTTACTGCTTGAGACAATGCGCCTGCCGTCCGGGCTGAATGCTATCCACCAAATCCAATTCTCATGTCCCCGAAGCGTCATCACTTCATCCCCGCTTGCTACATCCCATATCTTGATTGTCCTCTCAACACCGGCCGAGGCAATGCGCTTGCCATCCGGACTATATGCGACTGTGTAAACGAGATCATTGTGTTGTAAGGTCATCACCACGGAACCGGTTGCTGTATCCAACACCTTTACTGATCCAGATCCAACTGTACCGCCACTGGCTGAAGCAATACACCTGCCGTCCGGACTAACAGCGATTGCCATGCCGTAGGGTCTATGACTGCGGAAAGTCTTGATACATGGGTCCGGAGACATATAGTTGAGGTGTTGCCATTCCCAGCCCCGAAGATCCAGTTCGCATGAACTCAATAGCTTCTGAGCACGACTGAAGCTAGCCTTGTCAATTGCATCCTTGGTCAAGGCCAGAGTGTTGCTATACACAGCTCGCCGATAGGACTCAGCTCGTTCCTGGGCAATTCTTTCAGCCTTCTCAGCACGTATCAGGGCCTGCTCAACTTGCTTTCGAGCTGAGGCTTCCTGCTGCCGGGCCTGCTCTGCGCGGCAGCCCATCAAGATACTCGCGACCAGACCCAAGACTATCACCACCAACAAGAGCGCTGCGGTCGCCACGGAACCGGCGTGTTTTCGCACGAACTTTCTTGCCCGGTATACGGTGGACTCAGGTCCAGCAATTAGGGGGGTTCCAGTAAGGTAGTTCTGAATATCGTCGGCCAGTTCAGATGCTGACCGGTATCTTCTCACTCGGTCTTTTCGCATTGCTTTTATGGTGATCCACTCCAATTCTCTGTGAAGACGTCTGGTTAATGTGACAATCTGTGTTCTGCGGCTCTCGGCAACTGCTGTGGCCTTATCGCCCAAGCTTGTCAATCTAGCACTTGGTGTTCGGGGTTCCTCTTCGCAAATTACTTGTTGTATATGATCAATTCCGCCTTCACGCAGTCTCTTGGCATCGAACGGCGTTACACCAGCCAGCAACTCATAAAGCAACACACCCAGCGAATATATGTCCGAGCGGGTGTCCAGGTCCTGGTAAGCCATCTCGGCTTGTTCGGGGCTCATATATTCAGGTGTACCGAGTAGCTGACCATGCTCAGTGAATGATGCGTTCTCGGTCAATGGCTGCGTGATGGCTTTGGCTATGCCGAAGTCAATGATCTTCGGTACGGCCTTATGACCGTGGACAGATACCAAGATGTTTGATGGTTTGATGTCTCGGTGTATGATTCCTTTTTGATGTGCGTGATGGACGCCCTCGCAGATTTGTTTGAAGAGGCCGAGCCTTTGTTCGATGTTGAGCTTTTGCTCATCGCAGTACTTGGTGATGGATTTGCCCTCGACGTATTCCATAACAAAGTATGGACGCCCGGCGTCAGTCGCTCCCGCGTCGAATACATGGGCAATATTGGGATGCTCCAGCAGGGCCAGAGTCTGCCGCTCGGCTTCGAAACGAGCAACAACTTCTTTGGTGCTCATACCGAGCTTAACGATCTTGAGTGCGACTTTACGTTTGACAGGTTCCTTTTGCTCGGCCAGGTAGACTGAACCCATGCCCCCTTCGCCTATAAGCTCCAACAGTTCGTATCGGCCGATCTTCGTGCCTGGGCCTTCTATCTGAGGCCCATCCAGAGTAACATTCGAATCGACAGCCGGGACTTCGAGAAAATCGCCGGCTTTCTCATGCGACCTGAGCAGAGCTTCCACTTCCGCCCGCAGTTCTGAATCTTGTTTACAGGCATCTTCCAGATATCGGGCTCGTTTTGCCGGATCTTCTATCTCAATGGCGTCTTGAAAGATTTCTCCGGCCTCTTTGAAGTTTTCTGCTGCCATGACTGTAACTCCCTAATTGCCATTTTCGGCGTTTTGTTCTTTGCCTCACTTGGTAATGCGCCGTTTGGGGCGGTTTCGGGCCAGAATTCCTGCGAAAAAAAGAAAATCCTCAGAAAGGCCCCGCACGCCGCCAAAATTGGCCCTCTGAATGATGATAGTAGTCCGTCAAGTATGAATCTGTAAACTGTCTTCGCACGATTGGGTGGCAGCCTCAAAGCCGAAGGCTTTGGGGATGGTTAATGCACGACAAGCCATCCCCATGCTGCGCTTGAGGCTGCCACCCTCCTGAATCCATCAAATCAAAGTTGACAGACTAATAGTCTGTCAAGAACATGCGAGAACCGGCGTCGCTACCGACCGTCGGTAACCTGTCGATACAGCCAGGCCCGCGCGTGAGCCCAGTACCTCTTGGCAGTTCTCTCGGGCAGATTGAGAACAGCGGCGGCTTGTTCCAACGTCAGTCCGGCGAAATAGCGCAGCTTGACGAGATCGGCTTTTGTCTTGTCGATCTCTGCAAGCCTGGCAAGGGCTTCGTCTAATGCAATCATATCATCCGAAGGCCCTTCAATGGCAGGCTCTGCATCTGTGAGACTGACCTTCTGTTGACCGCCGCCACGTTTGAGGCGCTGTTTACGTCGGGCGTTGTCAATGAGGATACGACGCATGGCTTCGGAGGCCGCTGCAAAGAAATGGGTCCGGCCGCTCCAATCCTGGTCTTGCGAACCCACCAGCCGGATATAGGCCTCGTGGACAAGAGCCGTTGCCTGGAGTGTCTGGCCGGGCGGCTCCTGTGACATCTTCGCAGCGGCCAAACGACGAAGTTCTTCATAGACCAAAGGAAGCAATTCATCGGCAGCCCGGGCGTCACCCTGCTCGATTGCGGCCAAAATGCGGGTTACGTCACTCATGGTCATTATTTTTATTTGAAAATGGATGATTTTTCAAGTATTTGTACTTAATATACGCGATACGAAAGTTCCAACATTGCCGTTGGCGTAAGGATTAGGACAAGAGGAAAGGATTTGCTATGGAGTTTAGTTTTCTGGACATCGCCGTATTTCTCGGCTTCATCCTCGCGGTGGTCAGCATCGGGCTTTGGAAGAGCCGGCATGAGAAGACCAGCGAAGACTACTTCCTCGCCGGTCGCGGCCTGAAATGGTGGCTGATCGGATTCTCGCTGATCGCCGCTAACATTTCTTCGGAGCAACTGGTGGGCATGAGCGGAAATGCCGCGAGCCACGTCGGTTTGGCGATTGCCAGCTATGAGTGGATGGCTGCCATCACGCTGGTTGTCGTGGCGTTCGCATTCCTGCCCTACTTCCTGCGGGCGGGAATTTACACGATGCCCGAGTTTCTCGAAGTGCGATACAACGCTACGGCGCGCACGATCATGGCCGTTGCCACATTGTTCATCTATATGCTGCTGCTGGGCTCGGTGACATATTCCGGCGCTCTGACGGTCAACACCATGGCGGGCAAAATGGGGTACGACGTTCCTATCGCCAATGCGGCGATCGTGATCGGCTTGATTGCAATGGTATACGTCACCGCCGGCGGGCTCAAGGCCTGCGCCTGGGCCGACCTGATCCAGGGAAGCGCGTTGATCCTCGGCGGAGCGATCGTGATGATCTACGCGTTCAAGAAGCTCGGCGGCACAACGGATGAGGTGGCCTTTATCGAGAATGTCAAGACCGGCGCGGTGGGATTGAAGACCTTCACCCAGGATACCGGCGCGATCGACCGTTTCTGGCAACTCAACAAGGTACGAATGAACATGTTCCTTCCGAAAGACGATAAGGTACTGCCATGCACCGCCCTCCTTCTCGGCCTGTGGATACCGAACTTCTACTACTGGGGCTTGAACCAATACATCACACAGCGAACGCTGGCCTCTGAGTCGCTGGCCGAGGGGCAAAAGGGAATCGTGTTCTCGGCATTCATGAAGCTTTTGATTCCGTTTGTCGTGGTCGTGCCCGGTATCATCGCGTTCAATCTCTTCTCGAAGGACATGCAGGATCAAGCGGTCGGTGACAACGCCCCGGTGATCGCCAAGTATATGATGGCCAATGAGAACACTCAGTTGGTCGAAGTTGTGCAGGCCCCGAGCGATGAGGCTGTTGCAAGCTGGCCGAAGGGCAAATTCATGATCGCCGTGTATCCGGACAGCGCGGCCCTGAAGGCCGCCAAGGCGAGAAATCCCTTCGCCCTGCCTCTGACTCAGGCCAAGCTCGACGGGCTGGAGCTTGCGCAATACACCGTATTCGAATCGGATGATAAGTCATGGAAGGCGGCGTTCCCTCAACTGGCAGTAGAATTGAAGTCGTATAACCAATCTGTGATGGATGCGGCGGATACCGCCGGGGTTAATGTCACGAGTGAGAAGTTTATCGCCTTCAAGTATGACACGGCTCTCGGGCAATTGCTCAGCAGCGTTCTGCCTCAGAGGACGGGGTTAGTCGGTTTCGTTCTGGCGGCATTGTTGGGGGCGATTGTCAGCTCGCTGGCGGCGATGCTTAACGCCGCCTCCACAATTTTCACGATGGATATCTTCAAGAAATATATCAATCCGCAGGCCGGACAGAAGACCGTCGTGCTGCTCGGGCGGATATGCGTTGTCGTATTCTCGGTCATTGCAGTAATGCTGGCGCCGCAGTTGGGCGATCCGAAAATAAGCAACAGCATCTTCACCATTATTCAGGAAAGCCAGGGTCTGATATCCCCGGGTATTCTTGCCGTGTTCGTATTCGGCCTGGTTGTTCGCACGGCGCCGCCAATCGCCGGCGTAGTCGGGCTGCTGACCAACATCGTCTCCTACGGCGGAATGTACATGGCCGGCAAGTACAAGATCGGCCCCGATATTCAATTCCTCAACCGAATGGCGATCTGCTTTGCACTGTGCCTTCTCGTAATGGCCATCATCACCAAGCTCAAACCTTTGGCCCAGCCTGTCGAGTTCAAGCAGAAAACCAATCTTGACCTTCGCTCCTCCAGCGGGGCCAAGGTGGTCGGCATTGTGATCGTGGTCATAACGCTTGTCTTATACTTCTTGTTCAGTCCGCTCGGCCTGGCGAAATGAGAAGAGCTTTTTTGAGAATGTGAGTATGGAACTGACAAAAGAAGGACAAGCAGCTTTAGAGATTATCGTTGCGTCTGCGAAAGACAACAACATAAACCTCGATGGCGCCAAGATACGAAGGACGTCTTCGCGATTTTGCCTTGGCGTCGAGCACGGCGACTATAACGGCACGGAACTGTTCGGCGTGGGAACCGACAGATTCATCTGGCTCGCCTACAAGCCCAACAACACGGGCAAGATCAGGCTCTTTAGCGCGAACTTCCCGGACGACGGAGTCATTGAATTCGAGCCGGCAAGCGTGCCGGAGCCGAAGGCGCCCGAGATTGCTCACACATGGGGACGCTTTGCGTACGGGATTGACTATATCCTCAGACGCGAGGGCTATAATCTCACACAGGGCATCGACGGCATTCTCTACGGTAACATCCCCGGCGGTGGAATGAGCCGCTCGGCGTCGCTCTGCAACAACCTGATCCTGTCACTCTTCGACGTAAACGAGATCGAAGTTGAAGATAGAAACACGATAGTCGATCTGGCCCAGGCGGTCGAGAACGACTATATCGGCTCGCCCTGCGGCAAGCTCGATCAGACGATGGTGATCTTCGCTCGCGAGGGGATGGCGACGCACTACAATCCTCAGGACCGTTCGATTGACTATGTTCCCATCGGAGCCGGGGCGCTTGACTTTCGGATAATGGTGCTCGATACGGGAACTGACAGGCCCGGACTGGAAAAATCGACGTACAAGATTAGACGCGATGAATGCGAGAAGCTGGTTTCGATATTGCAAAAGGGCCACTACGATGTGTCATGTCTCGCGGATGTGAGGGACGATGCAGTCTATGAGAAGATCAGGGGCCAGTTCGGCGACGAATATCCGGATCTTTGTGATCGGCTGAAGTATATCTTCAGCGCCCAGAAGCGCTTCGGTGAGATGCTCGAAGCCTGCAAAGCCGGTGACATCGAAACGGTCGGGCGGATATTCAGAGCCGACGGTATCGCCCTGCGGGATGATTACAAAATATCGGGGCCCGAGCTGGAGACAATGTGCGATATTGTTCGCACGGTGCCTGGCGTGCTGGGCGAGCGGATGTTGGGCGGCGGTGACAAGGGGGCGTCGGGCGCGCTGGTTCGCGCCGAGTCCGTAGAGGCGGTGAAAAACGCCGTCGATACGGCTTATCCGCGAAGCTGCCCCGATTTTGCCGATAAGTACGCCGTGCACGTCTGCAAGGTCGTGGACGGCGTCAGCGTATATCAAGGCCTGCTTTGATGAGGGCGGTGGCTGATCATGTCAGATAAGGGCGAGTTTACTGCGGTTGTCGTTGCCAACAAAAAGATGCGTGAGCCGTTCGGTCGACTAAGGCTGGAATTCTCACTGGCCGGTGCGAGGGCGTTCGCTAATTTCGCGCCGGGACAGTTCGCTCAGTTGGACCTGTCCAATATCGCTTTGCCGTCTCCGGAGAACATCCCGCAGAGTCTTTGCGATGCTGCCGGGCGCAAGATACTTTTGCGCAGGCCCTTTAGCTTTGCCGAGATCGTCGCCGAGACCGACAGGACATTCGCCGAGCTTCTTTATTGTGTCGTCGGGCCCGCTACCGTGCGGATGACCGCCTTACGCTCCGGCGACCCGGTCAGTGTCATCGGGCCTCTGGGCAACGGCTATCATGTCGGCGAGGGCAAGAAGAAGGTACTGCTTGTAGGCGGAGGGATGGGGACCGCTCCCTTGCAGCACTTGGCGCAGGTTCTAACGGCCCAACACGGCAATGTTGGAGTCGTTGCATTTGCCGGAGCCAAGACAACAGACGCCCTGCCCTTCAAGGGCAGGCTGGATGACATCTCACAGCAATTGGGGTTCGTATTGCCTGAATTCGCTCAATACGGCATAGAATCGCTGGTCGCAACCGACGACGGCTCGGCCGGCTATCACGGACTTGTCACCGAATGTCTCGGGCAATGGCTCAAGCAGGACCAATCGCGCGCCGATGAGATGATCATCTGTGCGTGCGGGCCGGAGCCCATGCTGGCGGCAGTGGCCCGGATCGCGGCCGAAAAGAATATCGACTGTCAGGTAAGCCTGGAGCGAAGAATGGCCTGCGGCATCGGCCTGTGCCAGAGCTGCGCGGTCGAATGCAAAGTAGATGGATCGAGCGAGACCGTCTACAAAATGTGCTGCGAACACGGGCCGGTATTTGACGGCAAAGAGGTAGTCTTCTAATCACGGTCCTATGCCACCAGTCGCTCTCACCCTTTTCTCAACTCCCTGATAGCTTCGAGCTGTGAAATAGCCTCCCTATCCCGTGGACGATTCATCGCTCTCTTTGTCCTGACCAAAGCATCCAGACTCAGCACGCGCATCCTGGCACCTTCAACTTCAATTAGCTCGCTTTCTTGCTTCGCTTGACTGAAATCGCCCAGACCGTCGATGAAGCTCAGGCAGTCAAGTTGACCTTCCTTCGTATCGAGATACAGATTCTTGAATTGCCCGCACGCCTCTTCCGTCAGCTTGAGCTTTTTTCGATGTGGCGTCATTCGGTGCACGGGCTCCAAATCCGAGACAGCCCTTTGCAGTGCAAGCAGATTTGAAGGTGAGAAATCACAGCAGATGTCGATGTCCTGGGTCACATAGGTACACCCATGCGCAACGCCTGCAAATCCCCCGACTATGACAAAATCCACCCCGTGACGGACCAGCCTCTCAAGCAGATTGAGAAAATCTTTGCTCAAAGTCGTTTTGCCTTCCTGAGTTTCTCCGCTGTATTGAGTGCGATTTGATGACGTTTGATTCGGTCTGTCACACTTCTTTGAAGATTATCAACGAGCATTGTAACATCAATCCCATAGTCAATGGCTGCACGTATTGGGTCCGTTTGCCGGGCGGTGCTTTTACCCTTGGCGTTCTTGTTTGACTTTCCTGCCATAGCTTCAATCATAAGCATCCTGGTGTGTGATATCAATACGAAAACACGCAAACCCACCTCAGAACTGCGCGCTTGGGTCAAAATAGCAAAGTCGTGAAAGAGACAACTGACATAGAGCAGACTTCCGGGATGGAAAGAGTCTGCCGTTTCAATCGTTGAAGTAACCTCAGTATGGAGAGTAGGCTCTACCCTACTTTCTCTGCCTTATGGTTCCCTCGCTTGATCTGAAATTGAGGCTTGCCCCTTCCCGAGAGCAGCACCTTGTTAAAGACGTGAAAATCTGAACTTCCGGCATTCCTTGTGAGTGAGGCCAGCATGTCCATCACGAAACGGCACATCACGCCACGGCGGCGGGTTCTTCGTCGTATTCGCCGAAGCGGACGCTTATCTTCTTGCTCACCCCTCGCACCTGCATCGTTATTCCGAACAGTACGTCGGCGATACTCATCGTGCGCTTGGCGTGAGTGATGATTATGAACTGTGAGTGTTTCTGGAATTCCTGGACGAGCATGTTGAAACGCTCGTTGTTCGCCTCATCGAGCGCCGCGTCAACCTCATCGAGGAAGCAGAACGGAGACGGCTTGGTCTTGAATACCGAAAACAACAGTGCCAGCGCCGTCATTGATTTTTCACCGCCACTGAGCAGCGATATGCTCCTCGTCTCTTTGCCGGGCGGGCGGGCGATTACCTCTATGCCGGCATCGAGAATATCTTCTGCGTCTTCGAGTATGATGTCCGCTTTGCCTCCGCCGAACAGCTTGCGGAATATTTCCTGGAAGTTCCCCCGTATTTCCTCGAACGTCTGCCGGAATTTCTCCCTGCTCTTCTTGTTGAGGCGGTTTATCAACTGCTGCAACTGTCCCCTGCTGCTGTTGAGGTCCTGGACCTGCGTGCTGAGGAAGTCGTACCGCTGTTCGAGCGCCTCCTGCTCCTCGATTGCGTCGACGTTCACATTGCCGAGCCGTTCGATTTTGCCTTTCAGCGAGGTGATCTCTTCCCTTATCGCGTCCCAGTCAACCTCCTGGTCCGTGTAGTCCTCGTAGGCCTCGGCCAGATCGATATGCAAATCCTCGCGGACTCTTTCGACCAGGTCCTGCAATCTCACTTCCAACTGGCTCAACTCTATCTTAAGCTCGTTGGTCCTCTGCTCAGTCTGGCTTTTCTCGCTGCGTTTGACCCGGATAAGCTCTTCGGCTTGTTTTCTCTTTTCACACAGGCTCTCGGCTTGGCTCTGGAGCAGCCGGCTGTCGTGCTGATTCTTCTCTTTCTCAACGAACAGCTCCGAGACCGCCGCCTCGCAACTGAGAATGTCTCTTTGAGCTTCGGCCAATTGCCCGACGCAGCTTTCGGTTTCCTCACGGGCGGCTGCGGCAGCCGTGCGGTTCTCCTGCATCTGGCTTTGCAGGCTCGCAATCGCCTGTTTCAGCGCCTTGCTCTGCTCGGTAATCTGCCCCAAGGCAACCTTCAGATCAGTCAATTTGGTCGCCGATGCCTGTTGCTGCTGTTTTTGTTCGCCGTATCTTGCTTCGAGCTGCTCAATGTGCGCCGTTCGCTGGTTGTTCACCACCTCCAGCTCGTGTAGTTTCTGGTTCGAGTCGTATTCTTTCTGCACCGACTGAGCGATCTGCTCGGCAAGCAGATCGATTTCACTGGCTATCAGCGGCTCCTCTTCCTTGAGCCGCGTGATGTTGTGCTCGATCACGCTGAGCTTGGAGCTTGTCTGCATCTTCTCGGTATTTGCCTCGTAGATAGCCGTCCTGAGGTCTTTGCACAGTTTGTCCAAGTGGATCTTGGTCTGGTCGTTCTTCTCTATCTGGCTCTCAATCTCTTCGATTTCATTGCTGATGCCGGCAATGGTTTCCTGGAGCTGACGCAGGCGACTCTTGCGCGAGATAAGACCGGTCGCCTTGCCTAAGGGCCCGAGCTTTATCATCCCGTCGGCGTCCGCCAACTCGCCCTTCAAGGTGACACACTCGTATCCGTTTGTCGTCCGTCCGGCGAGCCTGGCCGCATCTTTCACCGAGTCGACAACCAGTGTTTTGCCCAGCAGCTTCCAGGCCAACGGCGTGTACCTGCTGTCGAATTTCACGAACTCAACGAGCCTGCCCAACACAGATGAGAATTTCGACAAGTCAATGTCATCCACCAACGGTTCGATCCTGTCAAGGCAAATGAAATTCACCCTGCCGTCAAGTTCGGCGATCTGCTCGCTATCAGCCAACATTCTGCTCGTGCTGCTGCTGACCAAGGCATCAGTCCGGCCCTCGAGCACGGCTTCAACGGCGTTTGCGTATTCGACGTCGGCCTCGATGATATCCGCCAGCATCCCTTCGACGTAATCGAACCGGTTGTTTTCGAGAGAGCGATTTTGCAGGATGCTCTTGACACCCGGATTGAGGCCTTCGCATCGCTTTTCCATGTCCGTCAGAATTGCCAGCTCGCTGTTGAGCGCACTTGCCGCCTCTTTGCTGTGGGCCAGTCGCTTGCTGTCGGCGGCCAGAGACTCTTCAATATCTTTTGAATTCTTGCGCTTTGATTCCAGGCTCTCCTCTAATTCGCCAAGCACCTTTTCGACGTCATCCAAACGAGCGTTGTGACGGGCCTTTTCCGTCAGCAGCCCCTCCAGCTCGGCCCGGGCGGTTTGGGCCCTGCCGGCAAGACGATCCTTCTGGCTGGACAAATTGTCGCGATAAACCGAAATGCTCTGAACCTCGTTGTGAAGCTGAGCGGTCCTGCGGACTATATCGATGATCCCTGACTTCTCATCTTCGAGCTGCGCTTCCAGCGAGAGACATTCGGCGTTTACCTTCTGGATATTTTTCTCAAGCTGCTCGATGTCGCGAGTCTTCTCTTCGAGCATCTTCTCGCAGCTTGCCGACTCGTTTTCGTACTGGGCGAAACTCTCCTCAAAGGCACTCCTCTGGCTTGTCAGTTTCTCGATCTTCTCGGTCGCCGATTCTTTCCTCTGCTGCAATTCCGAGACTCTGGCCCGCAGAAATTCAATCCGCTGAGTCTGCTGCTCGATCTTGCTCAGGACGCAGACAAGCTTGTTCCCCGTGCTGCTGAGCTTGTGCTCGGTTTCTATTATCTCTTCGCCCAAACTGCTTATCAATGCGTCCTCTTTGGAGACCTCAGCGGCGAGAGCCTCGAACTGCTCGGTGGCGCGACCGAGAGTCTCCTTTTTCTTGTTCGTCTGCGTGAGATTCTTTGCGTATTCGACCAGTGAGTAGTTGACCTGAAGATCCTTGAGCCTTTCGGTGTATTGCAGATAGTTCCTCGCCTTGCCCGCCTGGAGCTTTACACTGCGAAGTGTCTTGGCGACCTCGCCCAGAATGTCGGCAAGGCGCAGCAGGTTCTGCTCCGTTCGTTCAAGTTTGCGGAGTGCCTCTTTTTTGTGCGCCTTGTACTTGCTGATCCCCGCGGCTTCTTCGAATATGAACCTTCTGTCGACTTTCGAGGCACTCACCAAGTATTCGATCTGTCCCTGTTCGAGGATCGAATAGGCCTTGGCGCTTACGCCGGTGTCCATGAATAGCTCTCGGATATCTTTGAGCCGGCAGACCTTGCCGTTAAGCCTATATTCGCTCTCCCCGCTCTTGTATATCTTTCGCGATACATGCACCTCGTCGGCTTCGATCGAAAGCAGCCGCGACCCCACGCCGTCGCAGTTGGACATGACCATCGTCACTTCAGCCGCCCCCAGCGGTTTTCTGCTGCTGCTGCCTCCGAATATCACGTCGGCCATGTGCCCGCTTCGCAGGCTCTTGACACTTTGTTCGCCCAACACCCATTTGACGGCATCGACAACGTTACTCTTGCCGCAGCCGTTAGGTCCCACGATAGCGGTTATAGGCGAATCGAAGGCAAATTCCGTCTTGTCGGCAAAGCTTTTGAATCCGTTTAGTATAACTTTCTCAAGTCTCATCTATTGCCCTACTGTTAACGTCCGGTAACAACCAATGCAAAGTCCAAACAGAACCTTTACACCTTCTGTGCAATATTGTTATCGGCCGATGGTTTGTCATTTCTTGATATTTAGGCCGAAATTTGGCATGGGTCCGGCGCGAAACTCGGCACTGACGGCACGTTTGTCACACAGCTCCTTGAGAAGGACTACCGCGTCGGCATAGGAGACACCCAATCCTCCGCGACCCGACTCGTCTTCTTTGAGAGGTTCGTCACAGAGTGTCCTGACAATGTCGCCCACCTCGAAGGAGCTTCTTAGCTGCGTTATCACGCCGGGGCGCTTCGGATGTTTGCGAATTATCGTGACATATTCTGCGCCTGACGGAGCGTTTATCGTTATGTCGCCATCGGCCGAGCCCAGGAATATATTGCCTCGGCAGGAAATCGGGGCGCCGAAGAGGACAACTCGCGGCTGACCCGTGCGAGAGACGTAGATTACCTTCTCGTCGGTTTGTGCGATTCGTTCCAGGTAGAAACTGCCGGCAATTTGCTCTTGCAGCACGGCCGCATCGTCCGATTCGCGCAATTGCTCGTACGCCGCCAACCTGATGACAAAATTATCGTCACGCAGCAGCAGCCGGCAGAGCGCAACGGCATCGTTGTGCGCCGCGGCGGCGGTTATTGCGACCAAAGCATCGAGTCTGTACGGCGAATTCTTATTCAGAGCTATCTGCCTGAGAGCCGTCAGGCCCGCGTCACTTCCCAGATTGAGGACGCATCTGGCCGCGTGCAGCCGGACCCGTTCATCGGCTGAGTTCAACAGGACGCCAAGTTCGCCGAGGCTCTCGTTGCCGATGGCCTCGAGTGCGACTTCACTTCTATACTTGTCCTGTGAACCGGCAAGCCTCTTTACGAAAGTCGCTATCCTTTTCTGATCGAGTGCCGGATCTTGTGTAAGGTACATTGTGCCGACCATCGCAATGAACCTTTGCTTGTGCCGCTTGTATTTCGGTGGTATTGTCAGCTCGATCTCGCCGGACCTGAGAGCCCTGGCCGTGTCCATGCCGAAGCACCCGTTCAGGCGGTTGCGAATGGCGTTTGAAATCTCGTAGTCGGGCCTGGGAAGCGCGAGCCGAACCTTGTACTCACTAAGGACTTTCCCACCGGCCATAATGTGTCCGATCCTGGTGTTTGCCGTGAAGTTGCCGATCTTATCTGTGAAAATGGGGCCTTTTGCATCGGCCAGGATTTCTGTGGTGACGCCGAAACTTCCCGCTATTTTAAGCTCGGTCTCGAAAAGCCACCCGCCTTCGATAGAGGTCGTTTGTGTGCCGGCCAATGCTGTTACCAGAACATCGAAATATTGGCCTTGTGAGGCCACCGCAGGCATCATCCCCTCGACAAACACGACCGCCGTATCGGGACGGTTGATATACTCGTCAACATTCAGCGCACCGCCCGAGGGCAGTTGCTTTCGAATGTATCGCGTAAGATACGCCCTGATTCGTGGCGGGCATTCGGCCGAACCGGTCCCTCTGAGCCCGCTTACCAGGCCGTAGCCTTCGACCTTGATCGTTTCGAGCGACGTCACTCTGACCAGCGAACCTATCGTCGGACCCAAATCCTTCAGCGATGCCAGATCATCGGACCCCTTGCCTGCACGCCGCTGACCGCAACCGAAGGCCAGACAAACGACGAGTGCCGTTGCCACCACACAAACCACTTTTCGGCCGATAACATTCATTGGAAAAAGTACCTCAAAAAGGCTTAATCTCCGGCTATGAATTCGTATCTAATCGTACAGATGCAAACCGCCGATGTCAACTCAAATGATCGGCGATTTTCGCCTCTTCGGTTGACGATTTTGCCGGAGGAGCGATCTTTTCCCCCACAAGCCGAATCCACCTCACCGTTTCTTGGTGCTCGGCCTCATCGCCTCTTCGATGACTGGCCTGAGCAATCTGGTCCAGACGCGGTACCCGTCGGCGTTCAGGTGCAGATTGTCTTTGAGGAACAATTTCGCGTCGGGCTTGCCGTCGCCGGCCAGCAGCGGCGTAGCCGAGTCAAAATAGATCAATCGACGATCCGTGCCCGAGAAATCCTCGACCATCTTATTCGCTTGAGCCATCACGGGCCAGAGAGACCATCGGCGGCCGCTGGGCTTGATGCTCACGAAGACAATTCGCGTCCGGGGCAGCTTTCCATGCACGATCTTCACAAATTCCCTGTAGTCGTCGAACACTCGCTTCGGGCTCTTGCCGGCCGCCATGTCGTTGTCACCGGCGTAAAAGACGATCACTTTAGGCGCGTAACGCAGCACGATCCTCTCTGCAAAGTGATTGACCTCGGAAATCTGAGAGCCGCCGAACCCCCGGTTAATGACGGGCAGTTCGCCGAAACTCTCGCGGGTGGGCCAGAGCTTAATGCTCGAACTGCCCACGAACAACACCGCATCCGAGGCAAACGAATTCTTGCGGTCCCAATCCTCGAATTGCCGGATAGTCTCCCCCCACTTCGCCACCGGGTCCTCCGCCCTCGGCTTATCCTGACCGTTGGACACAACAACGCAACAAAGCAAAATCAACAAGCAAAGTTTTCTCCGTGTCATTCCACAACCTTTCCAAGTGTTCCATAGAATCGTTTTCACAATTCTACCAGGATCCCATTTGGCCGTCACTCCTTTACCGCTGCATTCGCTTAAAGATCTTCTGCAAAGCTAAGGCATCCAGGTTGAACCGATTCGCTCGAAAATGTAGACGGAGCCTGACTCGTGTCCGTTGTCGTCATCCTCCTCAGCGCCTACGATGACGTAGTTGCCGGAGATCGAGACCGAACCACCGAAATGATCACGCAGTGCCCCGTCGGCAGCAGTTAGTTTGGCCTGTTGCTTCCATGTCGTGTCCTCCAATGTGAACACATACGCAGAGCCAGAGTCTTCTCCCAGATAATAGTCATCGTCGTGGGGTGCGCCAACGACGACATATCCACCGTCCGCTGCAACCGAGAGGCCGAATTCATCACGGGCATCGCCGTCCGCGGCGGTCAGCGTTGTCTGCCGCGTCCAGTTCGAACCGTCACGTTTGAACACATGTGCAGATCCGCAGTCTTCGCCACTGTCTTTGCTTTCTCTGGGCGCTCCCACGATGGCGTAGCCCTCGGTTATCGCAATTGAATTGCCGAACGAATCATCTGACGCAGTCAACTCGGCTTGCATCGCCCAATCTGCCCCCTCCCGGTTGAATATGTGGACGGGGCCGTAGCGAGGTCGGCTGTGGTTGCCATATCCTGTGGCTACAATGGCGTAGTCACCACTGACAGACACAATATCGCCAAAGCATTGCGTAGGCTCCGAAGGCCTCAGTTTAGCCTGGCGAATCCAGTCGAAACCGTCACGAGTGAAGATATAAGTTGAGCCTGCATCCTGCCCGCCGGCGTATCCCGGGTCCGCATCATCCCAGGGCGCTGCCACGATGGCACAGTCCCCGCTGATTGAGACTGAACTGCCAAAATGATCTATCCAAGCGTCACTTACTCTCAGCTCCCCCTGCTCGATCCAGCTTGCACCTTCACGCTTGAATATGTGGGCGGAAAAGCTGCCAGTTGGGTTGCGGTACGTGTGTGTAGTTCCCGCCCCAACTATGGCGCAGTCGCCGCTGATTGAGACCGAAAAGCCAAAACAGTCATCGCCGTTGCGATAGCGCTTCCTGAGCACGGCCTGTTCCGTCCAACCTGTGCCTTCACGTTTGAACACATGCGCAGAGCCACGTTTGCTATCGTCGCCGTACGCCCCCACGATGGCGTAGTCTCCGCTGACCGAGACCGAGCACCCGAAGTGGTCACCGGCCCGGCCGTCGGAGGCGGTTAGCTTGATGTTTCCGACAACCACGTCACTTTCATCATTGCTGTAGCCGCGGAAATCTACGCCCCATGTGTTTCCCGTATTAGAGCTGCCTTCGCTCGATCTTTCTGTGGCCACTTCGCGAAATCCCGCATTGGAGACAAAATCGTATCCAGATTTCCTTGCAGTAACCGTGTATGTAGAGTCCGATGCGACGCCCGTTAGGGCATAAATACCAGCGATGTTTGTCTCGGCGGTGTGCAAGCCACCTCCATCATCGCTCTGCGCAGTGACCACAGCATCTCGGATCGGTTTGCCCTCGCCATCAATTATCCGGCCGCTGATTATCTCACCCCTGCCTTCGGTGAATACGTTGTAGACGCACCGGGTAATAAGGTCGTATGGCGCGCCGTCGGGGCAGTTAACATCGGGCAGGTTGTACCAGCAATCGTTGTGACCGTTCCAGCCCATATTGAAATGGTGGTAGAGTGTTGAATTGTTGTATCCGTATCCGTCACACACGGGAGCATGCCCACCGTTAGAGTAGGAACTGTTTTTGATTCCGACTATAACAGGCAGACCTGCATCAAGATTGGGGTTGATCATGTCGCGTAATTCTCTCCGGCTTCGAATGCTCTCGCCGTTTTCCCCCAGAATTGCACCGCTATAACCGAAAGTGTCAACCAGCGCTGCCGCCGCATCGTACAATGTCGCACCCGAGCCTTCGTCTGTGTATTCCATGCCGACCGCGATGCCGGCATCATGGCAGAGCGCTCCGATGGCCCGGCGCTGTTCGTCGGTTGCGTTGTTCCCGGGAGATAGCAACATGTCGACCCAATTGTACGCTCCATCCGGTCCCTCACCCCGCAGCAACTCGCGAGTCATCGTCTGCCCGTCAACGGTGATAGTGAACTGTTTCGGCTCAATCGGCTCCCGGGGGTACTGATTATATCTCATCAGTTGCGCCATTGAGGTCGCAACACATCCGCTGGGATAGTTGTTGGGGTCACCTTCGACGAAGGAGGCTCTTCCGTCCAGGTTTTGCGGCGTGTAGTAGTTGTAGCATGCTGGTGATTCACTATCGTCGCCGTTAGTGCCAATCTGACCCCATTTGCTCTTTATAAGCGGGGCCACTCGAATATCGGAGAGATTGTCGTCCTCAATCGGGGGCTCCCCCATCAAGGCAAACCCGTCACTTGGTGTCGCGCCAAGACCGATGAGATACTCCCACTTCCTTTGGGTCTCGGTGACCGCTGTCTGTGGGGAGATTGCCATTAGACTGAATGTACTGTTGACCACGGCAATTCGTCCGCTAAGGTCGTTGGTCACTAACGCCCCCAGAGGCCTGTCGGGCGCCGGGTCAAACACTCCGTCGTCAGCAAAACCAATAATCGGCTCGATCATGTCATCGGCAGAGACGATCACGAAGCCATAGGGATGCAGATAGACAATGTGATAGGCCGTTGTCCCGAAGTCATCGGTGAAAGTCTCAACCGCCGTCACTTCTTGGCCGAGAGTCATTCCGAGCGGTTGAGGATCGGCTTTCAACCAACCTGTTACTGCCAGTTTCGCATCGTACGCTGTCGTGGGCAACGCCCACAGATTTCCGGACAGTGCCAGAACAGCCAGAAGCACTTGCAAGACAATACATTGATGTTTCATTTGCTCTCCTCCGAGCGGACCGTTGTCAATTATCGCTCACCTGATGTGCAAGCACCGGGGCGATGAAGAACGGACGGTCCCAGCCAAAATGATTCGCATACGCTACTGTCCTCGTACAATCCCCCGAAACAAAAACGGCCAACTTCTCTAATTGTACACCTTTATCACTTCGTATCAAGAAAAAAACGCGCTGAAACCAAGAAACACAAACATTGCGGGCGCGTTTAGCAGGCTCACCAAACCGTGAATCTTATTTTGAAAATTGAGCTTTTAGAACTTCGATATTGTTTAGGATTTAGGATTTCGTGCTTAGGATTTTGGTTCTGAACCTCTCTCGGCATTATCAATCTTTCCCCGTCGGCACGAGTCGTTTCAACTCTTCGAACCAGTTGTGCACGACACAGAATTCCCTCACTTGCGAGTCGTCGTACCGAGGCTGAAGCACCAACAAACGCTGGCCATCGGGCGCAACATCGTAGGATATACCACTCACATTGAGGTAGGGCCCTTCAAAAAGCACCCGAGGTGTACCCGCTTTGAACTCGGGTTCCGTAGAGATAGACACGACCATCCATCTATTGACGCTCCGGTAGAACAGCTCATCCCCATTTGGCGACCAGATTGGCTCTTCTCCTAAATCGTATGAAATCGGTATGGGCCTGTCCATAGCTGGATATGGCCGCACGTACACCTGAGACCTGCCTTCCCTGCTCGACGTGTAGGCCATCCACCGGCCATCTGGTGAGAACGCCGAGAAATGTTCTCTGGATTCTGTCCTAAGTTTTAGCTGAGGTTCACGGTCTCCTTCCAGCGACAAGACCCAGATGTCGCTCGTGCTGGTGGGATGCCACTCGGCAAATGCCAGCAGCTTGCCATCGGATGACCAGGAAGACGGTACTAGCCTGTGCTGGCTCGAATAAAGCAACTCGGTTTTGCCGCTGCCATCTGCAGGCTCCCAGAAAATACAGCAATTCTCTTCTTTCTCCGTAAGACGGGAGAACGTTACCCGCTTGCCGTCAGGCGTCCAGACAGGCGAACTGTTGTTTCCTTCCAGGGTTAGCTTGGTTCCTAACCCCGTGGCGATATCATAGACGTACACATTGGATCGAAGCTCGTTAACAACGATAGCCAGCTTATTTCCATCCGGCGAGACCTTGGGCGTACCATAGTTTTGAGCCGGCATGTCAAGCGGCTCAACATTGCCTTGACGATCGACCCAGACCGGGACACTCTGGGCTGTGTCACCCCCGGGAACGTAGGCCAGCAAGCCATTGTTCGAGAAAGCGAACTGTGCAGCGCCGTATACCGAGTCTGATAGAATCCCGTCAACAACTGGGACAGGAGGGCCCGTTACCTGAAGGGCGGCCAGACTGAAGGGAACCGCTTCGATGGCGCCTGCCCGCGCGTACACCAGGTGGCCCGTAGGTGCGTAGTGGGCATAGAGAACGTCTTCGACCAGGAGTTCCTTCTCCATCGTCTCCAAGGAGACCAGCAAGGCGCCTATACCTGAAGAAATGAGCACCGCTTTGCCACCCGGCAGAACCTGTGGGTAGACTTCAAAAAGATCAGACTCAGTCTCCAATAACTCGATACTGCCACCAGCGGCTGGCACTCTTGAGAGTCCACCTCCACCTAGGAAGTAGATCATGTCGTCATCGCCCCAGCTTCCAGTTTGAGGATAGTCGGCATCGCAGATAGTCATGGGCTCTCCACCCCGAAGCGAAACTATCTTCAGCTTCTCCGCGGCAAAGTAGCCCACTGATTGACCATCGGGCGAAAAGAACGGTGAGGAGGCACCTTCTGTGCCAGGAATAGGCCTGACCTCAAACTGATTCATCAGACGCAGAAAAAGCTGGGTCCTATCGGCAAGGTCAGCGACATAGACAAGGCGCGACCCATCAGGCGACAAGGCAAAAGCAGGTCGGCGGACACCCAGGGGAGATGATCGGAAAAACCCTAGCACTTGATTTTCAGGAAGCTTGATTATGGTTCGAGCAGTGGGTGCCGGGCTTGACTTTGAAAGAGCTGGAGCAGCGGGTCTACTGAGAAACAGGCTGGCGGCAATGAGCCCAACGATCAATCCGACAAAGCCGCACGCGCCTGGCAGCCACCACAGTGAGCGGCGGGTCTCGCGGTTCATCGGCTTGCGGACACCGCGTTCGTCTGAGTGGAAAGTCAGTGTTTCGTCAATTTCAAGGACAGCATCACCCATATGTTGAAGCCGCCGATGAGGTTCCTTCGCCAGGCAGCGACGCACGAGAGAGCGGATGTTTGCCGGCGTGCTCTCCGGCAGCGCTTGCCAGTTGGGCTCTGTTTGAAGAATATTGGCCAGCGTGTCGGAAATCGTCTCGCCTCTGAAAGGAATCGTAGCCGTCAGCATCTCGTACAGGATGCAGCCGAACGCCCAGATGTCGCTGCGTTTGTCCGTCGTTTGACCGCGGGCCTGCTCCGGGCTCATGTAGGCCGGAGTGCCGATCACCCTGCCGGGTTCAGTGACAGTGCTCTGCTGCTCCGCCGCTTCGCCACCGACCGCCTTGGCCAGGCCGAAGTCCAGAACCTTGACCTTGCCTTCGGGTGTTATCTTGATATTGGCGGGCTTGAGGTCGCGGTGGATGACATCATTCTCGTGTGCCGCTGCCAAAGCCTCGGCTATCTGCAAGGCTATCGATAGCGACTCTTGAAGCTTGAACCCACTCTTGGCTATTCGCTCGGCAAGTGTTTGGCCGGGGACATATTCCAGTATCAGATAGCCGACACCCTCGGCCTCTTGAAGTTCATCATAGATAGTGGCGATGTTCGGGTGATTTAGAGAGGCCAGCAACCGCGCCTCGCGCGAAAAACGCGACCGGGCCTTGGGATTGGCCATCACCTCAACTGGCAGGCTCTTGATAGCTACCGAGCGATCGAGCTTGGTGTCGTGGGCTAAGTATACCACGCCCACAGCCCCACGGCCCAATTCCCGCTCGATTCGGAACGGCCCAATCTGGCCGCCCGGCCCCAATGCCGAGCCGTCAAAAGACCGGGTCGGACCGGCTCCGTTGTCCTCAGGTCGCCTATTACCTTGCTCCTTAGCCTCGCTCATCGGCACTGCCCACTGCAAATATCCTTTCGCACAATCCCCCCAAATAACGATAAGAACAGCGAATCATCAGCACACAAACCGCGTGCCTGATAACATTAGACGCCCTGCTCCAGGCAACCGCAACAAAAAACGGAAAAAATGGCATGATTCTGGGACAGAATCATCGTTGTGCAGAATGAAAAGAAAATTCTTGTTGCAAATGAACTACCGACTACAACATCCAAAGCCCTTTTAGATCCTTGTTCTTTAGAGGAAGCGCTTCGCTGCTTGTTTTATTTTATGTCACCATGAAGAGCATGAAGGGCTGGTGCGGAATCGTTGCCTTGGACTTGGATGGCGGCTTGGCTTTGCGAACTGGTAGGCCTTTTCAGTATGGATATTAATCGGATGGAGTTTCTAGTTCTTCCGGCTTCGCCACTTAAAGCTTAAAACCTGAAACCTGACACTTGTTTAACCAAGCCGTTCTTAAAAGTGGGCGAAGGAGGGCTGGTCGATCAAACGGAGTTTGAAGAGACCAGTCAAACCTTACGCCCCGGCGTCAGCCCATAAAAAACAGAAACTTCCATCTGATTAACCAACGAAGAATCAAAGATTCTAAATGCAGATGCCGCTCAACAAAGACCAAGCCCCACACGAAACCGCGACCGCCCTTCATATATTACGATTGCCGAAATATCGCATCACGGAAGCACTGTCAGAGGTCTTCATGGCATGGTAGATCAAGTCAGGATAAATCGCCTCTAGGTCTTGACGAGATTTAAACATAATATCCGTCGCCCATTCTGTGGCATCGGCGGACCAGTAATAGTCTAGTGGCAATGACAGTACATCCTTCAGATCAGGGCACATCTGAAATGACAAGTTATTGAGCATCTCTGACCAATTTGTCTGGAGTTGCTTATTCATCAATACTTGGGCTGTGTCAATGTCTTCGATCCACGGAAAACAGTTGCCATCTTTGCCATACGCTATCCCGGCAAGCTCGCTCAGGCGCTGATAGTTGTTGGTGAAGAAATTGCCGAGTATTTGACGTCATCCTCCGCACTACTTTAGGACAGCCGGACAACCAGAGTGTTGCCCGCAGAAGAAATCGGATATGTCTTCAGGGAGCTTTTCGCAAATCCACGAATCTTCGCGCCACTGGTTTTGAATGTGCTTCCACCGATGCTGGCACACTTGAAGCACTTGTCGTCTGCTCGGTACTCAACTTCAACCCCCCGGTGTGTGCACTTAATTGATGAAGCCACATATACATTTTCCATTATCCGAACGATAATCAAGGAATCGTCGATGTTCGAATCCAAGATTTTGATGGACCCTCCGTCGAATGCAAGCTCGGGGACCCTGTCAAGACGTATCGTAATGCTCTTGTCCTCCCCAATTTCGTAGGCATCAGGAGCAATATTTGGAGTATCGCCCACTCCGAATATCGTTGCCCTGCCTGTTTTTGTACACAGACAAGCACCGGCTGCTGCTGCAGTCGCACCACCCACAATAAAAGCTTTTCTCGATATCCTCTTCACGGTCGATCCTTTCGGCTGTTACAGGACGCGACTACGAATGCCCCGGACAACCTCCGGAGTCATGGGACTGGCAGATAGCCCCTGAATCATCGACTTTCCCTGCCAACCACGCCTGAACCACTTCATGCACGTCACCGGCGCAGCCTCGAATAGCCTTGATTCCCTTGCTTGCCAGGACGTTCACGGCCCCATCGCCCATATTCCCAGCCAACATCACAGACACTCCCATACTGGCCAGTTGTGGGACAATGCTCGACTTGCACCCACAGCCGGGTGGCGGAGTCAATATCTCTTCCGATACAACCTTGTTCTCGTCATCAACGCTGAAGATGGTGAAACATTGGCAATGGCCGAAGTGCTCATCGACTTTCGAGCCATTTGATGGTAGAGCAATTTTCATACGTTTCCTCGTTTTCTGCTGAGTCTAACGGTTGGGATTGTTACAGGCCCAATATGATTCTACGGCATATTTCCCATTCGCCAGAAGTCTACAGCCAAATTCTTGTTTCCTGTTTGCCGTAATAATAAGAGATTGTTTTTTCAACCATGAGAGTGTTTATACCCTCCGAAGTAAGAAAGATCAAGGGGATGTTTTATGTGGGGAGTGCTTGACAGAGGACTCTATTTGAACAGCCCTTCGACTTCACGATGCATTATCATCGACATCGTGAATCTACCTATATGGTCAATCGTTGCAAAAACGTTGCCAGAGAATGGTCGCAATCTCGATGAGATTCTGATATCATGGGACTTCAAGTGTGTAGGAGAGTTTCTGTGAAGCGTAAATGGGAAATCCTCGCTTAATGATGATCTTGGTGTACCATACGACGTCATAGTGCACTTGACACATATTTGAGCCGGCAGATGTCCGATCAAAAAGCCTATCAGTGACAAGTGGCAGGCAGCAAAAGATGCAGAAGAGAAATGATCGTGATCAGGATGGTGTGAATGAAGAAAATCAGAGTTGAAGATGCAGTTGGAACGGTTCTTGCGCATGACATGACACGGATTACGCGCGGGAAATTCAAAGGAGTTGCCTTTAAAAAAGGTCACATCGTTCAAAAGGCTGATATTCCCAAACTGCTCCGGATCGGAACGCAGTATCTCTATGTGCTGGATCTGGGAGCCGGTCAGCTCCATGAGGATGATGCCGCGTATCGGATTGCCGCGGCCATCTCGGCTCCGGATCTTGAGTTCACCGAACCACGGGAAGGAAAGATCAATGTCATCACCCCAAAGCCGGGGCTATTAAAAATCAATGTAGATGGCTTGCTTGCAATAAACACGATGGATGACATCATCGTGGCCACCCTAAGAAACAACTTTCCCTGTAAAAAAGGTGAAGTCATTGCTGCAACACGGATCATACCCTTGACCATTCCCACCGAGCAGATCGAAGCCCTTGAAAGGATACTCCAACAGGAGGAGACAATTCTCAGGGTCAAGCCCTTTCGATCATTGAAAGTGGGCGCCGTAGTGACAGGGTCTGAGGTCTTTAACGGCCTGATCACCGATGATTTTGATCCATCCATTGGAAAGAAAATCATAGATGCCGGGTGCACTCTTGAACGGAAAATCCTGGTCCCGGATGATGTAAAATGGATCTGTGATGCCATCCTGGAACTTAAAGATCTGGGGTGCGAGATGATTATCACTACGGGTGGGCTTTCCGTTGATCCTGATGATGTGACCCGTCAGGGTGTTAAAATGACAGGTGCCCAGGAAACTTTTTACGGTAGCCCAGTTCTTCCCGGGGCCATGCTTATGATCTCTGTCCTTGAAAAAATCCCAGTCATCAGTCTTCCGGCCTGTGTGTTCTATCACGAAAAGACGGTCTTTGACCTGATATTTCCGCGGGTACTGGCCGGGGAGACCATTCGAAAAGAGGATATTGCTGCCATGGGACATGGCGGGTTGTGTATGAACTGCGATATCTGCCACTATCCTGTCTGCTCGTTTGGAGGATAAATGAAAAAGTACGCATCCATGTTATAAACGCGAAGAAGCTGAACGATCCGATATCCTTGGGGAGTTCGTGGGGTCAGAAGCAGGTAAGATTCAAAGGGGACAAGCAAAGGCCTCTCGCGTATTTACATACAACGCCATAGATATACGCAGGCTCAGAGAGTCTGTCAAAGTCTCACAGTCCAAGTTTGCACTGATGATCGGAGTCAGCGTCAACACAGTACAGAACTGGGAACAAGGGCGTAGAAAACCAAGAGGCCCAGCAATGGCTCTGCTTCGAGTCTTCGAGAAGAGTCCAAGAACTGTTGCGGGTGCTTTGCGCTAGCCGGGGCATTTGCCCCAACTGTATTCTTGGTCAGTAAAGGGGTTCTTCAGCGGAACCAAAACTTAATGCCCGATCGTGTCGACGGAGTACCGCCAAATTCCGCACAGAAATGATCGTTGTGCAGTGCACAACCTGCGAAACTGTGAGGGTACTTGAAAAGCTTTTCAGACAGGATTTACGAGATTCACGGAGATTATGTAGGGGTCCCGGCGCGCCGGGGTGATTGCCCGAGACAGGCTTCGTCGTTCTTCGCGGTGAATAGAAATCCGTGTTTATCAGCGTTAATCGGTGTCCCCTGATTTTCGCTTGAATGGTAGGCCTTATTGAATCCAAAATCCAATATCACGGCTTCCATTGTCGGGCAAGTCCCTTATCCAGAAGTTGTTGATTCAGGTATATCCCTTGCGCGTAAATCGCTTTGGGGTCCGCACTGTCAGGCAGGTAAAAGATGTCGACCAGGTACCGTGCGTATTTATCGTAATGGTGTGTACAGATGACGATGTCGGCATTCTTACCCAGCACACGCCTGACAAATCGCGTGGCCTTGTCACCTTCAGGCGTTCGGCGTTCAGGAGCATCAATGAGGTGCAGACGAAGTTTCTGGCGTGTCAGGGTTCCGTAACCGCAATCCACAATCACCCACACGGTATCGCCGTCAATGACGGATTCGACCCTCGCCGGATAGGTATAGGACGGTTGACCGTGCAATTTGGCATCCTTCCGCTCAATCTCGCGCCAGATATTGAATCCGCAGTCCACAATAACAGTCCCTTTGGAGCGGGCTATTCTATCAGGAGCAATCAAACCATAGCACTGTAACGGCTGTTGGCGCCCGGGGGGTGGCAAAATCGCTCTGGCCGTATCCTGTGAAGAGCCTGGCTCACTCTTTTCGATCCGATGGACCTCCTGCCGGATCTGTCTTGGCGATAGCTTGCCACTGATAATACGTCGCTCCAGTCGTCGTCTTTCAACTTTATTTGTGACCGGCAGCAGCTCGACGTGTTGACTCCAACTCAATTCGGCCGACGTCGGCCGAATTCGATTATTGAGATAGAACCGACGCATCTTACGAAGATTGCGTATGGAAAATCCTCTACCCAGCTCATGCTGCAAATCCTCTGAAAGATGCTCCAGAAGCCGGGCGCCATATCCAGCCTTACCGTCGCCCTGTTGCTCCTGTTCGACAATTCTCCTGCCGATCTGCCAATAAGACTCAACCAGTGTCCTACGTGCAAGATTGTAAAGCTCGGCAATATCGTTCACCAGGGTGGTATAGGTATCTGTTTTGATTAACTTATTCATTTTCGCTATCCGCTCTAGCTCAACTGTATTAAACCGTGCCCGCTCTTCCACGAGTTTTCCGACAGAGCCTTAGTATATGTTCGTCAATTGACTAACCGTTCAATACGTAAAAACGATTTTTTCGATATTCTTCTGGTCGTTGTCCGGATTGAATAATCAGTTATGAAAGGGGTCATGCCGACCCTATCGTGTCCCCACATTCACTGTTCTCGATATCGTGACACTTGGCACAGATTGAAGAGTTACTGCGCCAAAATCGCAGGTCCCCCAAGACGTGACCCTCTATTCCCCCCAGTGCAAGTTAAAGCTTAAAGAAAGGGTGACCCTGCGAAGCCTCTGCATTCAATCAATTGGCCTGCGTTCTCTCCCCGCTGGAGACTATCATACTGTCAATTTCGTTCCCCCAGTTTGATGTCCAGAGCTTTCCACATGTTATTCAAGACATTCAGATTTCTCTTCTCACCGAACTTTATAATGTGAGCCCTGATTACCTTCCCCGATCTCAGACATGAATGCGCGGTGTGCGTACCTGTCTTTTCAATTTCTGCGTGCAATTGAAGGCAAGAATTGTAGGCGCTCTCTGAGCTGTCTCTGAAACATGACTGGACTTGTTTTCTCTGATCAGGGTCATAATAGAAATATTCCAAGCCATCTAAAATGTCTTGCTGATTGCAGAAGATTAATTCCTGCCCGTTTCCCCCTCTCTTCTTGCTGAATCTGCTGACCTTTTGCTTCAAGAGAGACTCAAAATAGTGTTCCATGTCGAGATTATAATCCTGCCTCATCCTCCGGTAGACTTCCGGATGCTGCAACACTGAGCCAAACCTGGACCGTAGGTTTCCCAAACTCGGCCACAGAGGAGCAGGTATGTTCGTATCCGCATAGACCTCGTCTATCCGTATCTCAGGAAAGCCTTCATGCTTAAGCATTTTGTGTAACAATTCATGGACGAATGTGTTTTCGTGAGTCTCCGGTCTATCTGGATGGAGAGCGACGGTAATACAGTCAGCCGTCTCTTTACAGACGCCAAGATTGTTTTCCAAACTTTTGACTACTTCTGTTTGTGCCAGATGTTGCACTGTGGTCATAACAATTGGCTTATCAGTTAACTTGGCAAGGCGATCTCTTGCCAACCGACTGTTCTCTGTTTCCATCATGAGACGCCCCTTGTACTGGCCAAATCCGCTTTATTTCGCCCTTTTCCATATTGTGGATTGTACGTATTTTCGACACAAATGTCAACTATGGGCTTGATTTGGCTTGTCTGGCACCAAGAAATCAGATAGGGTAGAAGGTGTGGGAAGACTCCTGCACGGAGATTTTGCAGCTTAGATCAAACTCTTTGAAACGCTGATTGAAAGAGTTTTCTGAAGAGTGACGGGTTCTTGTCCTGTGTTGACTGAGCTACAGGCCGATCACTGGGAATTTGAGTATGGGAGATAAGCTATGACCTATCCAAATGGCAATGATTCAAGAGAATACTACCACGAGGAAGACGCAAATGAAGCGAAAGACCCGTCCAGCCTTGTCCTATCCTATCTTATCTGTCCCCAAGACGCGGCAAATGCGTTTCTTGGTGCCCTCATGATAACCGATTGCCGTGCGCGGCCACAGCATTTCTCCTTCGTTTCGCCTATCCGTCCCACACGAATACAGCGGATATTGTATGGGGCTACACTGGATGAGCATGTCAAGATAGACGTTGTCGCCAAGAAGCTTCTGGCGGATGTACCTGTGGCTCCAGATGTGCTCTTTGTGGACGAACCGGAGTTGGTAATTGCCCGCAAAATAACTGACTTCCCTACGGCCTTTTTGACGAAGAATCCCGGTGCCGAAATAGAACCAGGAAGACTGACAACTCTGAAGTATGATACGGGTCCAAACACGGAAGACCAGGAGGCGGTTGGACGAATCCTAGCCACTTTGGAAGACTTCGTTGATCTCACGGAACCGTTCACTCGAATGAGGGAAGCTCTTAAGGAAGTAGGCAAGTCATTTGATGAGTCAGAAGGAGAATAGACTCATGGGTTGGCTGCAACGCAAAAGGAACGAGTTGGTCGAAATACATCGGAATGAGGTTGTATGCGAGGTTCTACCCGATGTCACCATTCAAGATGCAAAGGTTTTTCAGAACAAGACCACAACGTTTGAGATACAAACCTCACGATTCACCGAAGAAGTCTGTTTTGATTCACTGCAATCACATAACATCCAAGTAATTCTTTTGCCATACAGATTTCGCCTGGAACCCATAGGATTCAAAGCTCGTAGAGGATTGGCTCCGCCCTTGCTGTGCGATGACGTGAACATCCAGACCGTTCCGCTGAATGTTTTCCCCGTGAAGATTAACCGTTTTTCCTTTCAGCCACCCAGACGTGAAGAAGGCGACCTTTTCGCTGATTCTTCCAGAGAACGAGGGGCCTTTACGCGCGTGCGATCAGTCAAGACTCTTCCAAAACCGCCAGAATTTCACAGGGTGAGTCTTGAGGAGCGGCTTCGGTTGATACTCATGCCTCCAATACATGAGGTTCTGTCGGACCCACAGCTCGCCTTGCCTGATAGACCTTTTCCATTCCAGACAATCGGAATCAAGTGGCTCTTTGATCGGGACAGTGCCCTGCTTGCTGATGAGATGGGCCTAGGCAAGACAATGCAGGCCATCATAGCAGCCAGACTGCTCTGGCGTTTTGGCTTGATAAATCAAGTACTGGTTATTTGCCCCAAGACTCTAATTTCGACATGGATGACTGAAATCCGCAAGTGGTGGCCTCAGGCAATCCACAACGTGCTGCTGTCCGGTCCTGACCGCCAGTTCTTCCTGCGAGCAGGCATGGCAAATGTTGTCGTCAAAATCATTAACTACGAGGCGCTGGCGCGAGAGGAAGAGTGGCTAAGAGAACAGTCTTTTTCTCATGATTTAGTCATAATCGACGAAGCGCAACGGATCAAGAACCCAGACGCCAAGACGTCTAAAGCCGTGAAGGCATTGAATGTCAGAAGGCGATGGGCGCTGACTGGCACACCTCTCGAAAACAAGCTGGAAGATGTGATTTCTATTTTTGAGTTTGTGTGTCCAAAACTTCTTCGTCGAGACCACGCGGAGTTTATCATAGACAGAATGAAGCCGTATTTGCTCCGTCGTCGGGCTGAGGAAGTCTTGGACGATTTACCTGATAAGAGTGAGCAGGACATAGAGATAGAACTTGAGAGCACTCAAAGAGAAACATATGATCGCATGGAAGCAGAGGGGGTCCTTGAGCTCAACGAGAAGGGTGACAGTATTACAGTAACACATGTTTTTGCCCTAATAAACAGGCTACGCCAAATCTGCAATTTCGATCCCGTTACCGAGGCAAGCGCCAAGCTTGAGCGCCTGCTTGAGGACCTGGAAGAAGTCTCTGAGAGTAACCGAAAAGCTCTGGTATTCTCTCAATTTGTCGAGTTTCCTTATGGATTGAAAAGACTGGCGAAAGAGTTGGAGGAGGCGGGGCAGCAAGCCCTTCAGCTACATGGACAAATTCCGCAGAACCGTAGAGACGCTGTGATTCAGACTTTCCAGTCAGACAGTGATATCACCGTCTTGCTGCTGAATTTCAAGGTTGGCGGTGTAGGTTTGAACCTGCAAGCTGCCAACTATGTTTTTCTTTTCGACCGGTGGTGGAATCCCGCTGTTGAGGACCAGGCTGTTAAGCGAGTGCATCGAATCGGTCAGACTCAGAAAGTGTTCATTAAACGTTTCTACTGCAAAGACACGATAGAAGAGAGAATCCTCAAGAAGTTAGCTGAGAAACGGCGGCTTTTCCGAAATGTTATCGATTATGCTCGCCCAGAGCCTGACAGCATGGGGCTGACAGAAGAAGAGATCTTCTCTCTGTTCAATATCAGTGTGCGCCCTCGCACTTCAACTGAGAAGAAGGCCCCCCCGCGTGTAATACTGGACAACTTGGACCCAACTCAGTTCGAGGTTTTGGTTGCGGAGCTTTACGAGAAACAGGGTTACTCAGTGATCCATTCAGGGCGAAGCCATGATGCGGGCATAGATGTCCTTGCAGAGAGAACCAGTGCAGGAGGACTTGAAAGGATTGTGATTCAATGCAAGCATCAGCAGGCAAACGTGGGACGTCCCGTACTCCAGCAGCTCTGGGGCGTAGTAAGTTCAAATCCCAGTTTTACGCGCGGAGACCTTGTTGCGAGTTCTGGCTTTACAGCCGAAGCACAGCAATTTGCCAGCGGAAAACGACTTAGCCTTATTGGCCGCGAGTTACTCTCAAAGCTCGTGCAAGACTACGGCGTGGCCGGCTTTGAAGATCCTCCGGATTAGCCATGTGACCTGTGCTGGCAGAGAGGCGGCCTTACTCGCCACACAGGATGCAGCCACGTACCTTCTCTATGCCGAAGCCCGCCTGGGGGAAATGCTGGCGGAGATGCCGAAGCCCAAATTTGATAAGGCTGTCAATGGTTCCGGAAGGGGAACCACTGGGACTCTTCCCGAAGGCATCGACAAGAAATCGACAAGAAGCAGAGCCATTGCTGAAAATTTCCTGTGGCGTGTGGCAGGCTTGGGTGTGGCGGCTATCTGTCCTCAATCACCCTCAATTTCCTTCTTCACTTCGTCGATTATCACATTGGCCCTTGCTAGCATGTCAGACCATTCTGCGCGTACATCTTCAAGTATGAGTGAATTGAGGTAGTCGGTAAACTCAACATAATCGCGCCCGAGCTTTTCCGAGAATGCTACTCGTAGAGCAGCGTAAGCCTTCCACGTGCTGGCCAGACTATCACGATACCGAGTCGTGGCCTCATGGATTTCTGGGTGTCCAGCTTTCAGATCTGACAGAAGGTCGGGCTGCTCCATGAGAGTTGCCAGATTCGCTTTATTCTGCGTGGTGTGCATTATAGCTTTGTTCATGTCTGAGAAATCCGCAACTGCCCCGAGCAATTCGCATGCGGAATGAACCGCCTGTTCGGCAGCCGCGATCTTCCTGTCTCGGGCTCGTTCCTTTCGACCCTCAACAATCTGTTTGCGGAGAAGAAAGAAGCTGCCAAGAAAACCTACAGCGACAGACACGACCGTAACAAGTCCGGTTATCAGGATTTCACTCATTTCTGCGCCCTTTCCACAGTGATTGCCATCAGTAACCTATATTGACGTTTCGGGGGTCTAAGTGTCCGAGAGTACCGCTCTGACGCCATCCAAATACTGGGCCAATGTTTCCTTTGTCCCCGACTTCTTTTCTTCCCCCAATCTTCCAGTAGCGTAGAAACGTACCCATTCGCGAATGTAGGCGAGCCACTTGTTTCTGACTCTGAGCCCACAGCAGGACAATGAACGGACCTGAGTCGGTTGAATCCTGTCAAGTATCAAAGCTGAGACGTGGCTACTCATGTAAGGAGACGTGGGGATTGGAAAAGCTGACCGGTACTTCAAAGCGACGATGCCTCGAACTACGTCTTCGTTGTAGCTGGTCTTTACATTGCCTTCTTCATCCACGATAGTATACAGAGGAGCGCAAAGCACACAGTTACGAAAGTGAGACGGAAACCCGGAACGTTCTCCGGCAAGGCATGGAGTCAGAACAACAACCGGTCTCAGTTTGACTTTGTATCCAAGTACAGCTTCGTCGGAACGTATCCCCATCTCATAGCTTGGCGGCCTGCTTCCACGCATGTAACGCCGTAGCTGCTTATAATCCATCGACCGTAGCTGATACTGCCTAGACTTGGGCGACGCTGGGTCAGGAGACAGAGATTCGATTACATTGCACTTCTGGGGAAGAAGAAGAAACGGTATGACTGTTGAGCAAATTGTGCCGGGCTTGATGGTCTCGCTCTTGTGAGGTTCAATCGCCTCGCCAAGCAGTGTTTTCAGGTTCTGTTCCATCAATCATCTAACATGGACCTGAAATCGGATTTCACGTCCTCTTCGACTAGTACTTTGCCGCCCGGCAGTTCCAAATCTGTCCCTTCGTCCAGCCTCACAAGCAATTCCAGCAATGTTGCATCCTCAATAAGTTCCGCACTCGACTCGCTTACCTCCAACTGCTGGGACCTCTGCCGAAGTTCGTGAAATAGTTTCGACGGTAATGAACTGACCGGATCGACAAAACGCCTCGGTCTTTTGATTGAACTAAAATCAAGAGGCTTGCCTTTGACTGCGCTCCGCATCGGTTCAGTCTCAAAGTAAACATAATCCAGCAATTCGTTGTACGGCATGGCCGCAAATCTCTGGAGCACTCCTAACAGTACGCCCTCAGCAACGACCTCGAATTTGAGCTTAGGTTTCTCAAATTCCGGCCTCTTCCAGTGTACCGGCCTGAACTGACCCGGCTCAGGTTCCTGCTCAAGAGGCATTCCGAAATCTTCCTTGAGAATGTTATCCAGCGTGGGAGACCAGGGGCCGTAGTGCCAGAGAATCCAGTCCAAGTTGGTCAAGAGCCTCTGCTCCCAAGAGTAGTACCGACACTCAGCTAGATACACCAACTTCGTTGTCCGGACCTGTCCCGGGTCAGGTAAATGGTTCTGCTGGCAGTAATCGCAGATTCGAGCAACGAGTTTGTGAGCATGAGTCTTGAATTTCATACTAATCTCGCCAAACGTGCTTTGCTACGCGCTTCTGTTGGGATTCAACTCCTAGGACTCAGTTCTCGACCTAAAGTGAACACTTAAGCAGTCCTTGCTCGTAAATTACAAAGTCCATTGGTTCCCGTTCACGGAGTTTTTTTTGCCGTGATCATTTATGGCACAAGGATTGCAATATGAGTTGGCATGACTAGCAAGGACGCCAGAATTGAACAGGTTGAGCAAGAGAACCGGAAACTCCGGATAGAAAATAGAC
>JADHXR010000056.1 GCA_016782865.1 Phycisphaerae bacterium | reverse complement strand
GTATGTGTCCCAGGAAGCCCGAGAGCTTTATTGGGAACGCTTGTTAGAACAGATGCTGTCTTATCATGGTAAAAGCCAATGCGATATTGACAGAGAAAACAAATCTGTTCCATGGAAGGTGATGATTGCCTACTATTTAAAGCATCACACAGCCGTAACGAATGGGTGGCTGAGTCACCATCTGAATATGGGTGTCAGAAACGGCGTTAGTCGCTATGTGGCCGCATTTGAACGTGCTAAGAAACACGAACATCGAGCCTACAAACACATGATTGCAAGAATTAAACCCTGACCCCTATTTTCCTGCTTTTCGCTATTTCCCCTGGCCCGTATTTCCCTCCTTTTGACTAGTCGGATCGTGTGAACCACTGCTCAGCCAGGACGCGATAGTCGTGCAAATCTACGGAGCCGTCGTCGCTCAAATCCGCCGAGTCGATCATCTGTCCGGTCTCGGCGAAGATTCCGTAGCTGGAGCCGTCTTGGGCATAGCTTTGCCATGCGGTGACGAAACGGCCGTCCTCTGCCAACGCAACGACAGGATATCTCTGGTCGCCCTCGGTGTATGTGTTGACCTGGGACTCGTCGCCGAGCGGTTCGCCGAAGTTATTGAATCGCCGGGCGAATATGTCCCTTTCATTGACATTGGGGTCTACCCGGCTCTCCCACACGATCACGAACTCCGCTCTCTCGCTCATGGCAACCTGTGGATAGCCTTGCGGTCCTTCAATCGTTGCGTTGACGAGGAACTGATCACCCAGGGGCGCGCCGTTTGGCTCATACACCCTGGCATGAATATCGTCCAGCGCAGCGAGGTTGGGGTCACCATCCCAGGTCACTACGAAGTAACCGGCCGAGTCCATCGCAATCGACGGCCTTGTCACCGAGCCGAAACCGAGAGTGTTGACCTGGAAAGATTCCGCCCTCGGCAAGCCGTTCGGGTCGAACAATCGCACCATTATCGAATTACTGCCGGCGTCGTCCAGCCAGACCACACCGAAGTTGCCATTGGCGTCGGCCGCCAGATCGGGATAGCGGCAAACTGACGGCTCGGCGTTGACAACGAACTCGGGTCCAAGCGTCACGCCGTTGCTGTCATACAATTGGCCGCATATCGCCCTCTCGCCCTCGGCGCCGAAATTGACGCTTTCCCAGACAACCGCAAACGTCCCGTCATTGTTCATAGCTACGCTGGGGTAAAGCTGGCTATCGACGGTAAAGCTATTCACACCGAACTCGTCGCCGAGAGCCCCGCCGTTCGGGTCAAATCGGCGGGCGAAAATGTCCTCGCGGTCTTGCTCGGACAGTCCCGGCCCGTGCCAGGCGATGACGAAATTGCCCTCGGCATCCATCGCCACCGCCGCTTCAGTCTGGTTGCCGACGGTGGTCGTATTGACGGGAGATTCCTCGCCCGCCGGGCTGAAATTCGGGTCGAAACGCTGAGCGAAAACGCCATTCGAGCTGCCGTCCTGGAGATAGCTGCTCCAGACCACGACAAGACTGCCGAGCGAATCCACCGCGATATCGACATTCTTCTGCTCGCCGGCCGTGTGGGTATTGACCTGAAACTCGGCCCTGCAAACCGACCCAAAAACCACGCTGATAAGCAAATATGCCAGAAATCTCTGTCTCATTTTACTTCCTTTCTGCCGGCCTCGCCGGCCATAGGGTTTGCTTGATTCATGCCCGTATTCCACCTTTCTATATCATTAGCGTCCACCAACGCGAAAACGTAGGAAGAAAATTTAAAAAATTCGAAGAAAATTTAAGAAAGAGTAATATTTTAGCAAAGTGAAGCATTTCGCCAGAGCGGTTCAGGGTTCACGGTTCCAGGTTCACAGTTGATCGAAGAAACTAGTTTTGCCAACCGCCAACCCTGAACCGTGAACCTTCCAACCCGGAACCAACACTTTTGCCACACAAGGCTAAAGTGTTACAAAGAAGATGAGATTTCGGCAAATGTGCAGCCGGGCCGAATAGGCCGGGGCCCTGGAATTGTCCCAGGATTGGCTCCATTCGACAGAGGGCACAGAGGACACCGAGAAAGTAAAAAAGGTCAAAGGTAAAAGGCAAAAGACAAAACAACCACGGATTTCATGGCGCGGCCTGCGGCCGCAGCCAATTTTTTATCTCACACCCGTTCGCTGTGCTTACACGCTCGCCAATATACTGGGCCATGGATTTATAGAGAAGATCTACGAGAATGCCCTCAACCATGAATTATCCAAAAATGGATTACGTGTGAAGCAGTTTCCGTCTATTTGCCACAGATGGATACAGATGCACACAGATGCTGTCGCCGGAATTGTCGTTACATATACTTATCGAGATCGCATTGGGCTTGTACAGGCTCTCGCCTGCCATCCGCTGCCGCGGATGTGTTCGCTCAGTCAGGGTCTGCTTTTCAAATGGCGTACTGAATTGATAAACGAGCAAACGCCAATTGAACGCAGACCCCTCCTTCGCTCACCCGCCCAATACTTCAATCGGTATTCAATTTCCATTTATCTCCCAAGGGAATAACGGTCCGAACGCTAAGTGTATCATTAATGATCAATAGTCAATTGAAAGGGCTCTTGCAGGTTCCGGGTCTGGTGGATATACTGTGTGGAATTCCGGTATGCACCAAGTAAGCTAAATGGGGGTGCAGTGTATGGATGCGTGGCGGTAGGGGTGCCGCAGGCAGCATGCGAAGGGTAGTTGATCGGGAAGTCGTAATGCCGAAACGCAAGGATATTCACAAGATACTGATAATAGGCTCCGGGCCGATAGTGATCGGGCAGGCCTGCGAGTTTGACTATTCCGGAGCACAGGCGTGCAAGGTGCTCAGGAACGCCGGGTTCAAGGTCGTTCTGGTTAACAGCAATCCTGCGACGATAATGACCGATCCCGAGCTGGCCGACAGGACGTATATCGAGCCGATCACGCCGGAGATTGTGGAAAAAATCATCGCTAAGGAAAGACCCGATAGCCTGCTGCCCACCCTGGGGGGCCAGACCGGCCTGAACACGGCCGTGTCGCTGGCTGAGAACGGCGTGCTGAAGAAATACAAGGTCCGGATGCTGGGGGCCAACCTCAAGACCATCAAAAAGGCCGAGGAGAGAGACCGGTTCAAGAAGGTAATGGCCGAGTGCGGGCTTCAAGTGCCCAAGAGCGGAACGGTGCGCACCTGGAACCAGGCGAAGAAGATCATCGACTGCGTCGGTTATCCGGCTATTATCCGCCCCAGCTACACGCTCGGAGGCACCGGTGGAAACGTCGCCTATAACGCCGAAGAGTATGAAGAGTTCATACACTGGGGACTGAATCTGAGCCCCAGGAGCCAGGTCCTCGTCGAAGAATCCGTCGCCGGATGGAAGGAATACGAACTCGAGGTCATGAGAGACAACAAGGATAATGTCGTCATTGTCTGCTCTATCGAGAACCTCGACCCCATGGGGATTCATACCGGCGACAGCATCACGGTCGCCCCGGCCCAGACGCTTACCGATAAAGAATACCAGTTGATGAGGGATGCCTCGCTCAAGATCATCCGTGCGGTCGGCGTCGAGACGGGCGGCTCGAATATTCAATTCGCCGTCAATCCCGAGAACGGCAAGCTCTACGTCATCGAGATGAACCCGAGGGTCTCGCGAAGCTCGGCGCTCGCGTCTAAAGCGACGGGCTTTCCCATCGCCAAGATCGCATCTCTGCTGGCCGTCGGATACACACTCGACGAGATTACGAACGATATCACCAAGAAGACGCCTGCCTGTTTCGAGCCGACCATCGACTACTGCGTTGTCAAGTGGCCGAGATTTACGTTCGAGAAATTCCCGAAGACCAATCCCGAGCTGACGGTTCAGATGAAATCGGTCGGTGAAGCGATGGCGATCGGCAGGACGTTCAAGGAATCGCTGCAGAAGGCTATAAGGTCGCTCGAAATAGACCGTTATTCGCTCGACGGCAGGCACATCAATAATGATCTGTCGACGCCCGAACTTAAAGACAAGCTGCGGACGAACTGCTGGGATAAGCTCTGGTATGTGGCCGAGGCGCTGCGGCGAAAAATGTCGGTTGAGGAACTTTTCGCTCTGACCAAGATCGATCCGTGGTTCCTCAACAACGTAAAGGACATCATCAAACTCGAGGGCAAGATCAGGACGGTCGCGAGTAAGAACAACGATGGTCTTTCGCCCACTCTCCTGAGAAAGGCCAAGGAGTACGGCTTCAGCGACAAGTATCTTGCGTCGCTGCTCGGCACAGAAGAGCTGGACGTCCGCAGGCGCAGGCAGGATCTCGGAATCAACGCCGTTTACAAAACCGTCGACACCTGCGGCGCCGAGTTCGAGGCGACGACGCCTTATCTTTATTCGACTTTCGAATCCGAGTGCGAGGCGAATCCTACCGGCCGAAGAAAGGTCATCATTCTCGGCGGCGGTCCCAACCGCATAGGCCAGGGGATCGAGTTCGATTACTGCTGTGTCCACGCGGCGTTCGCGCTGCGAGAGATCGGCGTCGAATCGATCATGGTCAACTGCAACCCGGAGACAGTGAGCACCGACTACGACACGTCGGACAGGCTCTACTTCGAGCCGCTCACATTCGAGGATGTGATGTCCATCGTGGAAAAAGAGAATCCCGACGGCGTCATCGTGCAGTTCGGGGGCCAGACTCCGCTGAAACTTGCCGTGCCCCTGGAAAGAGCCGGGGTCAAAATAATAGGCACCTCGCCCGACAGCATCGACCGGGCCGAGGACCGCAAGCGCTTCAACAGGCTCGTCGAAAAGCTCAAACTCCGCCAGCCCTCCAGCGGTACGGCGAGGACCTACGCTCAAACACTCAAGATAGCGGGCAAGCTGGGCTTTCCGCTTTTGATAAGGCCCTCCTTCGTACTGGGCGGCCGTGCGATGCAGATCGTCCACGACGAGCAGGAATTGGAGGCATGCGTCGAAGAGGCGATCGAAGTATCGGGCGAACATCCGATTCTGATCGACAAGTTCCTCGACGACGCCACGGAATTGGACGTCGACGCCATCAGTGACGGCAAGAAGGTCGTGATCGGCGGCATAATGGAACATATCGAGGAGGCCGGCGTCCATTCGGGCGATAGCGCCTGCTCGCTGCCGCCTGTTTCGATCAGCGAAGAGGTTCTGGCCGAGATCAAGAGGCAGGCAAAGCTGCTGGCGATGGAGCTGAAGGTCAAGGGACTCATAAACATTCAGTTCGCGGTCAAAGACGAGCAGGTTTATATACTCGAAGTCAATCCGCGGGCGTCGAGGACAATTCCGTTCGTGAGCAAATCTATCGGTGTACCTCTGGCGAAACTCGCGGCGAAGATAATGACCGGCATGACTCTGGACGAGCTGGGTTTCACGAAAGAGGTTCGGCGCGATCATTTCGCCGTCAAAGAAGCGGTCTTTCCGTTCCTGAAATTCCCCGGCATAGACACACTGTTAGGTCCCGAAATGCTCTCGACCGGCGAGGTAATGGGGATATCGGATGACTTCGGAATCGCGTTCGCAAAATCGCAGATTGCAGCGGGCAATACGCTGCCGACCGCCGGCAATGTGTTTTTCAGCGTAGGAGACCGCGACAAGCCGAGAGCGGTCGAGGTCGCCCGCAAGCTGCATGACCTCGGCTTCAAAATCATGGCGACGAAGGGCACGTGTATCGCCTTTATCAATAACAATATCCCGTCGCAGTTCGTGTTGAAGATCACCGAGGGCAGGCCCAACATTGTCGACTCGATCATAAACGGCGAGGCGGACCTGATTATAAATACCACCGGTGGCAAGCAGTCGAAAAAGGATTCGTTCTCCATAAGAAGAAGCGCCCTCGACAGGCAGGTGCCCTACGTGACGACGATCCGAGGCGCCACCGCGGTGGCCAAGGCCATCGAGGCGATGAAGCAAAGAAAGATCGGCGTCAAGGCAATCCAGTTGTACTATCGGTAAATAAGGAAACCAGCAGGTGAAAGCTATTCTGTTACTCGAAGACGGCACCGTTTTCAAAGGCACCTCTTTTGGCGCCAGGGGCCTGGAGTGCGGCGAAGTTGTATTCAACACCAGCATGGCGGGCTATCAGGAGATATTGACGGACCCATCCTACAACGAGCAGATAGTGACAATGACGTACCCCCTGATCGGCAATTACGGAACCAACAAGGCCGACTCCGAATCGTCTAAGATCTTCGCCAGTGGTTTCATCGTCAAGGAAAACTGCGATTACCCCAGCAATTGGAGAAATACCGACTCGCTGAGCGATTGTCTCAAAGCAGGCAACATCGTCGGCCTCGAAGGCATCGACACCAGGGCGCTGGTAAAGCACATCCGCGAAGCCGGAGCGATGCGGGGCGTCATTTCCTCGACCGAATTGGATCTCAAGAATCTAAAGAAGAAGCTGGACAAATACCCCGGCCTGGTAGGAAGGGATATAGTCAAGAACGTCACCACGAAAAAGCCCTACGATTGGGACATCGGCGTAACCGATGTGTTGACCGGCGAGCAGTGCATGCCCAAAAAGAAGTTCAAGGTCGTCGCCTTCGATTTCGGTGTTAAACACAATATCCTCAGGCTCCTTCGCTCGCACGGCTGTGACGTTCACGTTGTGCCGGCGTCGGCGTCCGCCAAAGACGTCATGGCGCGCAAACCCGACGGCGTATTCCTCAGCAACGGCCCCGGCGATCCGGCGCCGGTCGACTACGCCGTAGAAACCGTCCGCGAGCTTCTGGGCAAACTCCCGATCTTCGGCATCTGCCTGGGCCACCAGATCCTCGCGCTCGCCCTCGGCGCCAAGACCTACAAGCTCAAGTTCGGCCACCGTGGCGCCAACCATCCGGTCAAGAATCTGCGCACCGGCAAAATCGAAATAACCGCTCAGAATCACGGCTTCTGCGTCGACACCGATTCGCTGGCCGAGCAGGACGTCGAATTGACGCATCTGAATCTCAACGACAACACCAACGAAGGATTTGCCTGCAAGAAGCTCAACGCATTCTGCGTCCAGTACCACCCCGAAGCCTCACCGGGCCCCCACGATTCGAGCTACCTGTTCGGCGACTTCGTCGATCTGATGGCACGCAGTTGAAGCCTAATACTCCATTTCGTAGATAGTTTTTGGGATCGTATACCTAAACATGAATTTGTCGCCGCGTCTTTCCGCTTTATCCAATTCAACCTGCGAGTACTTTCGAATCTTGAACTCTACCTCGACGGTTTGACCCTCGGCTACCTCGACCCAGCGGCCTAGAGGAGTGACCTCTGCTTCTTCCCTTCGCCAGTTGTCACCGGGCCTCAAGTAGATGTAATTGCGCCCCGGCGCCACGCGAATTTGAAATGAGCCGTCTTCACGAATGCGAGAGTGGTCCACCGCGGCCCCGCTCCTGGGACGTGATGGTCCGTAAATAAGTACGTCGGATGCAGCGCCCGGTTTGACAGGCTCGCCGGTCGCCTCATCGACAACTCGTCCGGCGATAAATCCGCCTTCGATCAGCAGAAGGTCCCGGGCCCGGTGCGTTTGCCCTGTCTCAGCCTTAAAAGAATCCAGGGCAATCACTGTAAAGTCCTCTGCCTGCGCCCAGATATTATACCTGTTGCTACCCAAGGATTCGAGTTTGTATCGGCCCTGGTTGTCCGTTACTGTTTCCGCCCAGTTCATCATCATGCCTCCCGGGATCGAGATGTGTTCAATTCCCTGGGCCTGGACTTTCACACCTACAGCGGGTTTTCCGGTCTTGCCGTACAGTACGCGGCCCGTTACAACTGCTGCTGGCCGTACGTTAATTGTCACGTGCTTGCCCGGCTTGACATAAACAAAGCTCGCGGCAAAGTCACGGCGAGATACGAATAACTGAATTCTCGCTCCGCCAGGCACGCCGGTAATTCTGAAAGAACCGTCGCTGTCCGTCGTGCAAGACCATCTCGGCAGTGGTGCTGATGTAAAGAAGTCATTTCTCCAGCAAGCGTTGGATTGCTCGGTGATTCATGAGAGTCTGGTAGATGGCGAGTTTCTTCGGATGTTGAATCGGAAAAGGTGTTGCGGTGCCTTCGCCGGCATCACTGATATCGTACCAACTCTCGGGCTCGACTCGCCTTTGGATGAACTGCACCAAATTCTGCGCCTGCATTATGCGGCTCATTCCGCCGTGATCGGTCGGATCGCCGATGAGATCGGTAACGTCATAGACTCGAGTACTCATCTTTTGCGGCAGTGCCTTTTCCATCAGTTCAGCGATTCTGCTCTGTCTTTCGGTATCCGTTCGCTCTCTGAACTGTCGCTGGGCTTCTTCTCCTCCTATCTTCAGTTTCTCTTGCTCCTTGTCGGCGGGCCTCACTCTTGCTCTGGTGGCCGCTTCCCCGCCTTTCACAAGTTCGTCGAATCCTTTTGGGATTACTATTTCCGGTTTTGGACTTGGCTCTATGAATTCCTGTCCGGCAACGGGGCCTCCCGGAGGGACATCGAGCAGTCGAATCAACCTCTGTATCCAATCATGGTCGGCTCTGCTCGCCCGGACGAGTATTTTCTCCGCTGCCGCCAGGCGAATGACTTCGACAAGAACATCATCTGTGACCGGAGACCGAAGCAACTTTGCGAACTGCTCGCAATCGACATGTTCCAGTCTGTAGATCACCGCGACGGCGTCTTTGACCGCCAGTGGGCCTTGGCTGTGTGTCGGCATATCGATCACGGCGAGAAGCTCGATCGCCACCTGAACCTCCTGCTCATTTCCAATGATGGTCAACTCATTTGTGCCTGGCGATCCAACGGCGACTACCGGCCTGGCCTTCGGATACATCAAATTCTCCGCTCTAAACTCCAGAATCTGCTTGAGCCATCCCGCTACCTTCTCGGGCTCAGCGTGCTTTATGTAGACATGAGCATTGAACTTTGCCGGATCGAGAAGTCGTCCCAGCCCTTCCGGCGTCAGAGATTCAAGCCCGAAACCTCCGGCACTGACAGTTCCTTGGTCATCCATCAGAACCAGCCAGGGCTGCGCTTGTACGCCCCACAGGTACAGCACCTTTTCGGCGTCGTCCTTGATACTTCCACAACGAAACGGTATCTCGCGATTATCAAGCCACTGCTTGAGTTTGTCCGCCTCAACGTTTGAGGTATGAACCAACAGGACCGCAACGCCGTCATCGAGAAGCTCTTTCTCGCGTTTGGCGAGCCTCTCCACCAAATTACGCGAAGGTCTCTGCTCGGCGTCGAAGAAGCAGAGCACAATCTTGGCGCCTGCCGCTTGCTCCATGCTGTAATCGATGTCAATTCCGTCGAACCCTGTCAGTTGTCTGCCGATTGGCGATGCATTGCGCGACGAAGCGCCTTGGGCTTTGAGATTTGCGAGCAAGGGGAGCTTGCGTTCGAGTTCTTCGAGTGCCTCAGTGCTGAGGCCGGCACCTGGAAGCGTTAGGGATTTAAGAAGGCTGAGCCCTTCGAGGTGCCTGAGCCCCGCGTCAGTGAAACTACCGCCCAGGTGCACGTACTCGAGCTTCTTCAACCTGGCCACGTGTGACAGGGCCTTATCGGTCAGCCCGGCATTCTCCAGGGCTAGCCCCTCGAGCGAATGCAGATTCGACAAGTGGGCAACTCCGGCGTCGGTGATTCTGTCGGAGTCTGTGGCAAAACTCGTGAGCCCGGTCAGGTTGGTCAAGTGGGCGATATCGTCGTCTCCCACTTCGTAGATTTCACGCAGGGAGACAGACTTCAACCAAGAAAGCTTGCCGATGTGAACAAGACCGGCGCCGGTAATTTGTGGATTGTCCGTAAGCTGTAAGGACCTCAGAGATTTCAAATCTCTCAGATGAGCCAGGCCTTTGTCGGAAATCGGCGTATGGGCGAGCCAAAGCACCTTCAAGCCGCTCAGACGCGCAACGTGGCGCAGGCCCTGGTCATCAATCGGGATCTGCCAACAGTATATTGCGTAGAGATCGTCGGTCTTGTCCGGTATTTTGCCGGTATCTGCTACAGTTGGAGTGAGAATGAAGAGCACGTCCGGCATTTGCTCCTCGGGGGTGTCCGCGTCACTGTCGATTTCCGTGTTCTTCCCGGGTTTGTTCTTGCCGTATATTATCAAGCTCCTGCCGCCGATGATTCGGGCCTGAGTGGAAATGCTGGTCTCGATCATGCCCGGTGTCTGCTCTTCGCTCTTCGGCATCGATAGTCTGGTGAAGGTTCCTTCGGCCCGCAGCATTATGCTGCTGTCGTCGAGGACTTCGGGGGTAATCTGAAGGTAATCCTGGTTGCTCTTGATCTTTGCCGTTTGGCCGTCGGCCACTTCAAGGGTCGGGTTCATCAGGATCTTCGCCCAGTTTCTTGAAACCAGCAGGTCGATCATCGTGCGTAGGTGCTGTGTCGCCTGTGGATTCTCGGTCACGATGGAAGAATCACCGACTGAATGTGTCGTCCCGGCCGCTTCCCTGATCAACTCCTCGACTGTCGGCTTCTCGCCTGTTCGCGTTGACTTGCCGGAGATCCTGTATGTGCGAGTTAGCACTCCATCCTTCTCTTTCGGGGTAGAAGTCGTTATTGTCGCCAGGAGATTCTCTATTGCGATTTGTGTCTCCCGGTCTATTTTCCCAGGAGGATAGATTTCGAGGACACGGCAGTCAACGCGGATGTGGGGCTTGTCCTCACCTGGTGATATTGGGCTTCTTGCGATCGCCGGGCTGCTCGCAACACTCTCTGCCGAGGACTCCTGGTCTGCGATAAACCATTTCTCAACCGGAGCAGTTTTCCTTTCAAATGTCAGCCCCATCTGCCGCGCCAGATTGTTCAAGAGCATATCCACTTCTTCATTATGCAATTGCTCATTGTGTTCCAGTCTGTTGAGATCGGATGAGTGATGGTTGCGCCAAGACAGCTCAACGTCTCCAGAGTCTGTTCTGTCAATTATGTTCATCCTGACACGGTTTCCCACCCACCGCAGGAATTTGCTGAGCGTTCCGCTTCCCCCGCCAGCTCCGCTGAAGTCGTCTATTTTATCTGTGTAAACTTGCACGCGATCCCTATTTCTTGCGTTGGGCAAGGGCATCAAGCGATATTTGCCCCGAGCGACTATCACTTCGCTTTCCATCTCTTGCCTGATAAAATGTATCTCGCTCGCCGTGTCTAATTTCATTATCCGCTCTAGCACTCTGAGCAAGTCTTCTTTGGGCGCATCCTTGCGTATTATCCAATCGCCGGGGATCTCAGTATCCAGAATTTCGGCAGGAACATCGTATTCATCGCGGCCTAGCCCTATGACTGATTCCAAAATGGTGCTAAGACGCGGATCGCCGTAGCCCATCTTCACGTTCCTGACATTCAAATCTCCATCCCAGCCAAAGACAAACTGCTTCACAAGGTGATATGGAGTGTTTGCTGAGTACTTTCCGGGCTGAACGAACTTAAAGTACTCCCTGCGCTCGGGAATAAACGGTGGCGCAATTCGCTTAAGCACCTCTCGGTCTTTCAGGCTGTAGATAGAGTAGAAACTCTCCTGCCAGGAGTTCGGATCGAACCTCTTCTCTTCGACGGGCGACTCCTGCGATCCGGCAGAATCCTGCACACGATCATCCGCCTGCGTCCCTTCTGGCGGGTCTTCTTCATAGTAACCGAAGTCGAAGTCCGGATCGTTGATCTTGATTTGACTTGATTTGAAGGTGGATTTGCGGAGCATCGATTCAGGGGCATATATCTGTGTCTGTCCGCTGATTGGGAACCAGATGCCTTCAGTCATCTCCTTGTATGTGGCCGTCTCGCGGCTGGTAAGCTGCCCTTGCTTATTATAGCTCTCCCACAGCGCACACGTGTAACCTTTGGACGGATCGATGACAGCGACATACCTGCTGGTCCTGTAGTCAAATGCAATGCGATACGTGCCGTCTTTCAGTTGATCAACGCTCACGTGTTTTTCAGCCGCGACGGTCTCCGCCAGGAACTTGCAGAGAATTCCGGTACATGATCTCCATGGGTGCACCAGGTTAGGGATATCCTGAGGTGCAAAAGATCTATCTCTGCCCGGCGTCCTCTTGCCTGAAGAATCGTATGATCCTGTGGTCAGTTTAATCTTTCTGCGACCGGCCTCATCGATCGCACATTTCAGAATCTGGTAGCGGAACTCGGGAACCTGGCTCAATCCTCTTGTCATCCTTTGCACTTGTCGCTCCGGAGTGCCTCTTTCGGTCATCCTTATTACTGAATTCTTCAATCTCGCCTTCTCTTGCGATGGGATCCCACCAGATTTCATATTCTGCGACATATTGAAGATTCTTGACCCTGGAGCGATGTTCCAGCATCTTGTCCAACAGGAATCTGGCGGAATGCTCCGTTCCGTTGTCAGTTGTCAGGGCGAGAGTGATCGGTACAGCGATCACTGCTATGAGAAGTATCGTGATCACCGACGGTATCCAACTGACGCGGCTGCCATCGGCCGAGTCTTTGCCGAGAAGACGGTGTATTCGCCTGAGCAAATTGCCGCCGCTTGCCGCCATGGCCAATTCACTCCGGCCGGTTCGGATTTCTTCCATCGAGGCCAGGGCCCTGGCGTAGCCGACCCGATCGTCTGATACGCTGACGGCCAGGTCGTCACAACAGTTCTCTCGCTCGGTGCGAATTCTGCAGGAAACCCACCACACGGCCGGGTGATAGAAGCCGAGCGTCTCGACGATCGTTTGCAGCATGTTGATGAGGTAATCATGTCTGCGGATGTGAGCCAGCTCGTGTGCCAGGATCGCCTCGAGTTGCTCGGTGGTCAGACCCGTCAGGGCACTGGCGGGCAGCAGTATCACCGGGCGCAGCCACCCGACGACAGTCGGTATCTGCACCAGGGCCGATTCGGTCAGTTGGACCGCTCGCGTGACAGCAAGTTTTTCCGCCAGTTCATCCAGTTTTGTGCGCAGCGACGCATCTACCTGCTTGACCATTCTTCTTCGCAATCGCTGCAGTTGGGTCCAGCCGCCTAAGTGCCAGAGAGAAAGTGCGAACACGCCGAGGAGCCATCCTGCAACTATGTAGGGCAGGGCTGGTTCAAGCTGTTCGCAAGTGCGCTGTTTCCAAGGGACCTTTGCAACTACTGCCCCGGCCTCTTTAAGCTCTGCGGGTCTTTCAAGAACCGACATTTCGGTCATCGGTATTTCTCTGATTTGCCCTGTCGGCAAAACGATGGGCGCAGGCGCCGGTTCTGATACTACGGGCGGTTGTGTTACCGAAACGCCGACCAACTGCATTGTCACGACCGGCAGCAGGACGATCAGCCCCAAAGCCAGACAGGCAATTGTGTAACGCAGATTGGCAGAGGCTTTTCGCAATCCCGCCAGCAGGACGGCCAGAAGCAGCGCCATCGCCGCGGCCTGCCAGACAAAGTGCAGTAGCGTCCAGCCGAGTCTTTGGATAATTTGTTGTGAAAGAATGCTCTCCAAAGCCGTCATGATCATTCTCCCTCGAATTCATCGAGCATTTTTCTTATGCTTGCCAGCTCCCTTGCAGATATTTTCTTTGCGGATAGCGCTCGCATCACCAGTTTTTCCGCTGAGCCGCAGAACGCTCGTTCGAGCATGTCCCCGACCAATTGCTTTTGAGCTTTTGCCTCTGTCAGCGCCGGCTTGAAGATGTGCTTGAACTGAGAATCGTCTCGGCGCAGCAGACCCTTGTCGGTCATTATCTGCATCAGTTTGAGGGTCGTGGTGTACCCCGTGCTGCCGTCGGCGTTCATCGCTTCGTTGACCTGCCGAACCGTGCAGGGGCCGTTGTCCCAAAGTATGCGCAGGATTGTCAGCTCTCTGTTAGTCGGACGTGATGTCTTGCTCCGTGCCATATTTAATTCTCCTGTAATTCGCTTTATGATCTCATATCGACACATTATACGAATACTTTCGTAGAAATCAACGAAAAAATTCGTAGTTTTCAAAAAAATTCCTTCATACAGTCTTTTTGGCCCAAAATTGCGGTTGAAAGGGTCGGCTAGGCTGATTGCCGTCAGAGACTACAGGCTCCCGGAAGGCCGCCGGAAGCGCCGATAGAGTGGACTGTCGGTGTTGCTGCGGTATTGAACCGGGGTCGTCCGGTTGCGGGCCAAATCTGGGGCCGACCACCAATCAGCGGACCTTTCTGCTCTTGATGAAGATGCCCAGGGAGGCGACGGCAGTCAACGCCAAGATCCCAAACCCGACGGTAAGTATTGTGCGCATGGAACCTGCTCGGTTCGCCGCCACTTCTTTTGAATAATCCTTTGCCAAAGTGTATGTCGTGCCTTGCATTTCATCCCTGACTTTGGTCTGCGGGGTAACATCATCAAGGCCCCAGATTGTGAAAACATCCGGATCAATGGACTCATTGAATGTCAATGAGTTCACGGATGACCGGGAAACGATAGTCTCCGCCGAGCCGAGGACTTGCCTGGCATGCACGGTATCAAACCACCAAAGACCCGGCGAATACTCCTTCAAAGTTGTTGTATATTCGTCATGTACCTCGCCTCCGGAGCCGCGTCGTACTTTCTTTATGCAGTATCCCTTCGATGGAACGACCCATATTCTCTGCGTCCATTGGGGGTTAGTGAAGTCACACGTCAACAGGATACAGTCGTCTCCACCGACTCTTTCGTTCTTTGCCGTATAATAGTAACCATTCTTTGCACTCGCCAGGATGTTCGATTTCAGAGTCCCCCCACCTGCAGACTGGTATCTCAGCATATCGTTCGTTCTTATTTTGTGGCGATCGTTCCATTCGGGAGGTCGGACAAAGACCATGTTTGTCTGCGGGACGAAATCTATGATGGATTCCGGCGAATCTATATTGACCGTTCCAACCTGCGGTGCATACCCCCTATTTGCTTTGTCTCCAGTGAACTTGGTCTCTAATTGGTCTATTCGAAAATGGTTGCCATCATACCGTATTTCGTGTTTCTGTATCAGTTTGAAGCGTTTTATTCTCTTTCTTTTGTCGTTGCCAAAGTAATGCGTGCTATTCTTGGTGAGGATTGCCTCAATGGTGCGTACAGAATCAAGCGTTGCCTGATTGCCCTCGATTGCAGAGAGGACATCATTGCTCAATTTCTGAGTGTCTTTGGCTGTGAGTTCGGCTAGAGTCAGCTTTGCCGTGCAAAACAATGCTACAACTATTGCAGCACAGGTCAGATGACGCACCATTGTCATGTTACCTCCAGAGACGACTACGTTAATCTTGACCGGCATCGATAGATTCCTGCGTTCGGGCCGGACTCGTCCCATCGGGAAATCCTGCTTTTCTCACTTGGTATCATCCGCCTCGGTAACATGCCACACTTCAACGGGCCTGCGCGTGACCTGGAATTGCAGATTCGTCTGACGAGAGACGTTGTCCAGAATCATGGTCAGCTTCTCTGCCTTCTCGGTTTGATCCTCCATGCGGCCCAACGAAGAGGAGAGGCGATTGAGGTGATTTCTGTAGGGGATCTGGATCTGCCCGGATGATTCGGTCTGGTTGATCATCGCAATGTCGAGGTCGTCGCCGAAAGCTCCGAGGAAGTCTGAAACCGAGCTGGCCGTACCGCCACTGCCCCCCTCGTCCGGGTCGAGATCGCCCAAGAATACGTGAACCCACTTATCATCCTTCGCTGTAGAGAGTCGGCGGAACTTGAAACGCCCGGTTGCAACAATGGCCTGGCGTTCAACCGTACGCTTGACGAACCGAATGTTTCTGCCAAGTTCATCGGCGAGGATCTTCTCCAGTGCCTTCAATTTCTCGCCTACCGAAATCCCTTCGCGGACTATCCAGTCCCCCGGAACCTGTATCTGCATCAATTCTTCAGATCCTTCGAATCGGTCGCGGTCGACAATGAGGTCGTTTCCCAGCACCCGACCAAGCGGATAGTTTCCGTTGCCAAAGCCCATTCCCCATCTCTTGAGCTTTCCGATCCACTCAAAAGTGAAGCGATCGGGACTTCGGGAGACGTGTTGAGCCTGGACTTTTTCGGCATTCAGGTAGTAGTCCCTGCGCTGCGGGATGAACGGTGGAGGAATGCGCTTTAGAACCTGTTCATCCTCCAGGCGGTAAACGGCTTCAAATCGCTGTCTCCATTCGGGCATGGGATAATCCCGGCTGCGCTGCGGGTCCCAAATCTTGCAGTTCGCAAGGGCTGCTCGCAGTGCGTCCAGCAAGTCGTCGTTCACGCTGTCACCTGAGAGAAGCAGTTTGCTTAATGAGTTCATCCGCTTGAAACCCGGGATGCTTGCTTTGGTGATTTGTGCATCCTGAATTTGGAGCGTTTCCAAAGCCGGCAGTTCGCTTAGATGCCGGATTCCTTCGTCTCCGATACCACTGATAATCAAATGGTGAAAGTCTTTCATGCCCTTGAGGTTCACGAGTCCAGCGTCGGTGATTTTCGTATAGGTGGCATAGAGTTCTTTGAGATTCTTCATGCCCGCAAGATGGGACAGCCCCTTGTCGGTAATTGGATTCGTGTCGATCCAGATGTTTTCGAGTGATGTGAGGTTCTCAATATACTTGAGGCCCCCGTCGGTGATCCCGTTGCCGCCGAGTTCGACATGCTTTAGCCGATCAAATCCCTGCAATTGCCTGAGACCCTTATCCGTGATCTTTGTCCTGCGAAGCTGCAACCCCTCGAGCGCGGTCATTTTACCAAGATGTTCCAGACCTTCGTCCCCGATCTCGCATCCGGTCAGGGCCAGAAAGGTCAGATTGGTCAGATCTTTCAGATGTCCCAGCCCTTGGCCGCTGATCCCTGTACCCCACATGGCCAGGGAGCGCAACGACGTCAATTGCCCTACGTATCTCATGCTCCCGTCGGTGAGTTTGTGGTCGCCAAACCGCAGAACCTCGAGCTGGGCCAGTCCGGTCAGATGTTTGAGATCATCGCTGTCGAACCTGGCACTCTGTATATTCAGCGCTTTCAAGCCCTTTAAGTTCCCTATCGGCGCTAGCGAGCCCGCCCGCACCGCCTTCCACCCAAAGCTGAGCATCTGCAAATCATCCGGCCCCAGCTTGTCCAGAGCTGAGAGGTCACCGGCCGCCTGCTCACTGATCTCGAGCTTGACCTCTTTGCCGGCGGCAACGGAGACATCACCTTTAGCCTCACCCAACTCCTGCCAACCTTCATACCAACTGTCGGGCCCGGCATCCCTGACAAAGAGCTTGCCCATCGATCGTTCCCCTGGAAAGTGAACGACGCGTTCCCGGGCGGAGTTAGCCGCCTGGGCGGGCCTCGGCCCAAATCTTGGATCGACCACCAACCTTACATCTTTTGCGCCGCCCTCTGTGTCAATGGCGTCAAAGAAAGTTTCATCCTTTGCGTCTACCGCTATTGATGCCGTGGGGGCAGGCAGCTTGCTTTCGTCATCCAGATATTCTGTAATATCCAGGTCACGTTGTCCCGGTTTAATCAGGATTGGGAGTATTACATCCTTGTCCGAATCTTCCGAATAGACCTGCACCTTGTACTTGCCCGGAGGCAGGACAAACTCGAATCGCCCTTCTTTTGAGGTGTACTGACATGGCCTGTGCCCCTGCCAGTACACGTACACGGTCAATGTCCTCGACCATTTGCGCTTGCGGGCGGTGGCGGCGCTCACTCGACCGCGTACGCGGCAACCGGGCTGCAGCGTCACTGTGACCTCCGTACCAAGGTCTTCTCGTGATAGCTCTCGCAATCCGGCTAAGTGGTGTCCTTCATCTATTGCGGTAAGCGGCACGGTTCGTTCTGTAGGCCACTGAGGCTTGAACAGCTCTTCCTCCGTTAAGGTTATCTTGCCTTCTTCATCTGAGATGACTTTGGCTGCTGAATCGATTTTAGATGCTTTATAGCTTCCGCCGTCATTCAAAAACCATATTGGCGGACTCTCGGCAATATCCGACCAATCGACAAAAGTGCCCACCCACGCGCCTACCACCGGCTGAGAGTCCGGGCCAACCAACTTCAAAATTACCCTTCCGGCCTCTTTGCTTTCTTCTTTTCTCTTGAGGACAATTGGCCCAACCTCCTCATGGTTTGTTATGTTGTTGATGACTCCGGTCTTGATCGCATTTCGCTGGTAGCCCTCGGCATTTGCGCCGACGCCATACTCCTGTCTTTGTGGCAGGGCGGGCAATTCGAAGCGACCCTGATAATCCGTGATGACATCCCTGACAGGTGTGCCCGCCCCCCAGCCTCTTATCAGACTTAGTCCTACCACCGCACCCAGAATTGGCCGGCCGTTGGCGTCCTCAACAGTTCCGCGCAAAGCGAGTGCCGGCTCGAGTTCAATGTCAATAGTCTTGGCTTCGGGGGCGATATCCACCACGGCGGCCAAGTTGAGTTCTGTATGTCGCGCCATTAGGCATAACTCGTGGTCGGGGGCGTGCCATTTGGGACTCCAGCCGACATCGAATCTGCCTTCACTATCGGTAAGCACATGAAAACAGGTCATGGGCAGGGGGGCGACCTGCACGCCGCTGACCGGCCTGCCGTTGGCGTCGACCACCCGGCCGCTTACCATTCTGGCCGGGATCAGATTTATTTCCAGGTGATCTTCCCCTGCGCCGAGCCGTCCGGATGCGACAAGTTTGCGCCGCTTGTGCACGGCGAAAAAATATCGCGTCTTGTCGGAGGGCGCCAAAGCGGCTGTGAACTTTCCCTCGGCGTTGGCTACATATTCCAGCTTCGTCTGAAACAGCGTGACGTTCGTGCCGGGTACGGGCTGGCCCTGCGGGTCTTTGACAAGCCCCGTGACCTTTACCAGACCGGCGGCTTCTTCACTGTCTGCTTTGGCGCCGGGATTGTGATTGCGCTGTGGTGTGATCTGCAAGTTGAAATCCAGCACGTTATCTGCGGGACGGAGGGTCACGTGTTTTGACTGCTGACGCAGGACGCCACGCAGAGGTGGGTGCTGCGTGACTGTAACCGTGTAGCTACCCGGAGCGATACCTTCAATTTGGTACCGGGCCCGATCCTCAGTCTCCTGTGTTATATTGCGTCCTCGCACCACGTAGAGTGAATCCATAGTCCGAGCCTCGTACGCGTACGTCTCTCCTACCTGGCCGCTGCCGAGCTTGCGGATTAGAACGAACCATTCCCCTCTGCGGGTGCGGCCGAGAATAGATCCCTTCAGAGAGCAGCTACCCTTGGCAGGACGCGCCATGTCGAGGGTGACCTTCTCGTTGGCAACGACGGTTACTTCGGCTCGGTCGACAAACACGTTGTCCGACTGACGCTGTGTGACGGCGCTGAGCAGATATTTGCCGGGCGGCAAGCCGTCCAGGAGATACTTTTTGCCAAGGCGAGGGTCTTGATAAGCAAAGCCTCGGACCCAGGGGGCGCCGCCAATCTTCTCGAAGTTTATCGCGTAACAGCCGCCGAGAGTGCCGGTGATTTCAGCCGTGCCGATTTTCGGTGTGAACGTGAGTTCATACATCCCCGGCTTGCTCAAATCAATCGGATACTCTCCGCAGTTCATTCTGAAATTGTCGCCTGGCTTGCCCCAGCGGCGCTGATATTCCAAAATGTACTTGCCCGGCTTAAATACTTTTGAGCCTGGCAGGTCGAATTCTGACTCGGGCCTGATACTGATGTTTCCCATTTGCTCGCCCGCCGGAGAGAATATCCGCAATTCGTACTCTTCACCTTTCAAACTCGCCTTAAATGGGTCATACGGCTTCAATCGGATTTGCAGCGATGCCAGATCCCTTGCCATGTTGGCGGGCCAATGTCCCGCTCCGCCAGGCAGACGGCCGTCATCGTAATCAAGATTCCAACCCTCCGGCAGCGCGGCGCGAGCCGGTTTGCGGTCGAGCTGTTCTATCCACTCGCGAACCTGCTTCACATCTTTGGCCGCCATCTCCTGTTTGTCGAGCTCGAGAATCAATTTCCCAACAATGTCGTATGCCTCGGGAAAATTACTTATTACGATTATCTTCTTTGTTCCCGGCACATCTTCGAACTTTAATTGCTCACTGAGCGGCCCAGCAGTTTTCCGTTTTCCCTCGGCATCTTTGCCAAATATGACCTCGTAGATATTCACTCCCTCCTCATCTTCTCCGCCAAAGAGCTTCGTCAGCAATCTGGCCATCCGGATCGGGTCGGAGTTGCGCAGCGTTAGTATTCGCGGCCTGAGTCGATCAGTATCCAGTGGAACGTCCCACTCGGCTATCAACTTCTTAACCTTCTCACGCAGATCTTTCCTGCCGAAAATGATGATCTGCCTTGTCTGAGTCAATGGTTGAATCAGAACGCGCTGCTGCGATTCCGAACCCGGCATCTGCTGTATTGCTTCGTTGAGGCGCTCCGCAACTTCGCCGGCATCGGCATATCCTAATTGAACTACTTCGTATTCCCTCTCGATCTTTGATTCTTTCTCGTCGAGTTTCTCTATCCATTCCGCGATATGCTTCATATCTTCAGCCGAAGCCGTGACGATGATCTTTTTGCGGGCCAAATCCGGGGTAAGTGACACTGGCTGTCCGCCGGGCCCGACAACAACCGATGTTGACGTCGGGGCGCCGGAAGCAATCCGCTCGTCCCGAAGCTCTGTCAACACACTGACCACCTTCCGGGCTATATCCGACGGATCACCGTTATAGATATGAAATATATCTGTAACGAATCGCTCAGCGCCGCGTACATCGAACTGTGCTATAACCTTCTCAATGCGTATCAGATTCTCGGCTGTGTCGATTACAAATAGTGCATGCGTGTCCTCATCGGCGGATATATGGCCGATGTCGCTGAGCAAAGGCGTGACAATCCGACTCATGTCCGAAGGGCTGTAGTGCGTCAACTTGAAAAACTTCTGGACTACCCGATCCTTGTCGATTTCTGATAGTGGATAACCATCGTCAGACGGTGTGTCTGCCGACTCGGACTCAGACGCGGCCTGCGATTTTGCAGGCCGGTTGACCTTGACAACTCCAGCTCTATTCTTCTCTGTTGCCAGCAACTCGAAAGGAAATTCCCCTGCGGTCACATGGCGACCCTGGCGGGTAGAAGGGATATTTATGATAAGCGGACTTCGTGCCGACTTGAGCTGCTCAAGCGAGTCTTCGTCAAGGTAGGCGACGAAATATCCGTCTTCCCCGACAGTGGCTACTCGACGCGCTCTGCCACCCAAAGGCAAAAGAACCTGCGTTTCGGCGCCGGGCCAAGGTACTGGCTTCAAGACTGCCGGACTACCGTCCTTGAACAGTACACGACCATACAGTACGTGTTTTAACCGGACTCTGAGAACCGAGTTCGTCGTTTTGCCATCGGCCAACACAACCTCCTGGTGATGCCACTCGTATTGCTTTTCTTTCGGGATAATCCGGACTCTGTATTTACCGGCAGGAACATTCTCCAACCTGAACACACCATCGTCACTGTTGACCTCCTGGTTGTACCAGGTTGACTCCAGGCGGCTGCCATCGTCATTTCCAGAATCCCTTTCTTCCGAGTCGCTCCATTCCATGATGTTGGCCTTGAACTCCTTTATTGGGACTCCCTCGGCATCGACCACCAGTCCCACAATCGACGCTGTGCCTGTGGGAGGCTCGTTGAACTTGAAATCAACCGTTTGCGGCCCATTGAAAATCTGCTTGAGAAGTATTAATTGGTAACAGTCAACGTCCGTCGAAGGCAGGTGTTGTCTGCGTTCAACGCCGAGGCGATAGGGCCAATCAACAGTGCCGAACCTGTAATATCCATCTTCGTCGGCACCTACCCTTGGGACACTAAACGGTCCGCCTTTTGCTTTGTGCTCGTTTATTATCACTATTGCATCGGTGACCGGAAGCCCGTCCGGGCCTGTTACACGCCCTTGGATCCAATCCGTTCTTGTACCATCGTACGGCCGACCGATCTCGTCCCGCAAGGTCCCAATCTGTTCGAAACCTGTTCGGAACCGCTGGACGCTTGCGACTTCGTTCCACTTAAAGGGCGCAAACTCGATCTGGCAATCCGCAATGACCGGTTGGCCGGAAACAAGGCTTTGAGCTTTGTTCAGAGAATCTTGCCGGCCCAAAACCTCGTCTCCGTCACCCAGCAACTCGATTCTTGTTTTCCATTCAAAGGGCAATCCCCTGCGAACGTCTGCTCTGAGTGTCACTCTGATGTCCGAATCGGTCTTTTCAAATCTAACTGACCGGGCGTGAACGATCTTGCGCATCCCGTCGGGCCCTGCGTCCAGTTCAATGGCAATATCCTTGCTCAGCTCGAAGCGCTCAGTGAGGCTGTTTCTGTCTTTGGTTTCTTCGGTTTCAGCGGGTCGGGTCTGTGCAAAGGCGATCCCTACGGCCAGAAATATCGCCGCGATGCTCACCGCCAAGGCCCAGGCCGCTCCGGCGCGCGGGTTGCCGCCGCTATCTTTGAGGATACGATGGACCCTGCCGGCCAGTCCTTTCTTGCTGCTGACCACCGCGGGCACAAACGCCAATTGCCGGCCGGGAGTAAGGTCGAGCAGCAATTCGGCGTAATCGGCGCCCGCCTGGCCCGTGGCCAGGACCCAGTCGTCGCACGCCTGCTCGCTCAGGCCTATCAGGCGGGACTTCGCCCACCACAGGAGCAGGTGCCAGGGCAAAATACATAAGGCGATTTCCGCTAATAATCCGCTGATGTGGTCCCGCCGTTTCCAGTGGGCCAATTCATGGCAGAGTACGCCGGTCCAGTCGATCGCACTGTCGCAGCGTCCGGCTGCGCCGGGCACCAGCAAAACGGGTTTGCGCCTCCAGCACCATATCACCGGACTGCGCACACCCCGGCTGCAGCAGACTTCGACTTCTCTGTCGATTCGGAGTTTTGTGCGAGCGCTGTGCACTGCCTCTTCCATCTTTGCGCAATCCACAGGCTCAGCCCGGCCGAGCAGACGAACGCCCAACACAAATGTCACGAGCAATCGGATCGCCAGAATAGGGCTTGCAGCGATCCACACATACAGCGCGATGGGAGCCCACGGCAGGGGGGCACTTTGCGGGCCGGTTGTGACCGGCGCTAAATCTGCCTCAATCGGCCCCGGTCCATACCCAAAGTCTTGAACGACCGGACCGGAGGGGCTGAAATCGCCTGCCACAGTCTGGACTTCCGACTGCGATTGCATCGCCACCGGCTCGGCTACGAACAAACCCAACTCATAGCGTTTGACCAATGTGCTGACGACCGGCACGATAACCGCCGCGACAATCGACAGCAGCAGGATTTGATGTGCCCTTGACGACCGCCGTCTCAGCAAGAAGCTGGCTGCCAGGCCCACCACGACGAGCACCATGCTTTGCCAGAGGCAGGTCCGAACGAACGATTCGACTGAGAATATCTCGCCTATCATTCTTTCCTCTCCTTTCTCTTATCGTCGATCATTCCCCTCAACTCTCGAAGCTCGGCGTCACTTAGCTTGTCCTGACGCATTAGATGTTGGAACATCAGCAGGGCGTCGCCGTCGAAGATTCGATCGAGGAGCTTGCGCACCGAGTTGGCGCCGGCTTCATGTCGCGTCCGCGTGGGAGCGTAAACATACACCTTGCCCTCGGAGCGATGTCGCAGCCAGCCGGCTTTCTCCAGCTTCTGCATTGCGGTCAGGACCGTCGTGTAGGCCAGCTCTTTCTCTCGGCGGAGTTCTTCACGTACCTGATGGACGCTCGCTTCGCCAAGTTCCCAGACGACCTCGATTACCGCACGCTGGAGCAGGCCCAAATCATCAAGCAACTTGCCGCTCATAAGACTAGCCTCCTTAGGACCATGCACGAAATAACTTCCCGTTTTGCTGGGCAATTGCACCGCATCTTTGGTCGTTCCTCAATCGCGAAATCCTGATCCCTCGGCTTCGCTCGGGACAGGCTCCGAACGGCTACGCCTGTGGTTTCGCTCAATCGAAGCCGGCCAAATGTGCAGCACACTTGACCGTCAAATTCGGTAATTTGAATTTATTTCGTGCACGGTCCTTATCAAAAAACACACCTTGATAATCACTACTTTGGTTCAAAGTACTATGGACCGTAGTAGTTGTCAATAAGAAAATATTTTTTAAAAATAAGTAAGATATCCCCGGATTTCCAGGATTTCCCGTTATTCTCTTTCAGCCCTATTTCGCCATCGCTGCGCGTTTGATCTCGAAGTTCAACATGTCTCGACATTCATTGGCGATCACTTCGGATTGGGAGTTTGTCCACTCCGCCACTGCCCTTTGCGCAACTTTTGGGCTGATATCGCTGTTTCGTATCTTGTGGGTCAGCATCTCGGAGATCGTGCCTCCATCCTTGCGCCTCAGTCCTTCAAGCAGTCGGGTCTGAAAAATCAGCTTGTCCTCGATCTTCTTTGCCAACGCGTCAGCGGTGGAATTGCCTCTCAACTCATCCACGATCAAGCCCGCCACCTCATGCCCCGCCGCAATCACAAAAAGGTCTTCGAGCCGCGATGCCTGTTCACGAGTGAGCAGACTGTGTTGGCCGGCGACAATCTCTCCAAGCGATTGGAGTTGCTCGTAGCGCTTGGCCTCCCTGGGCTGCATCACGAGTACGTAATGGAGCACAAGAAAAACCGCCAGGCCAAAGGTGCCAACGAGTTGAACGGCAACCGCCCAGCCTTTCGGCAAACCCGCGATACCGACTTGCCTGGGCTTTGCGTCTTCTTTCGACATATGCTCTCCTTTCCCGTTTCTGTCATCATGAATAGGTGGCTGTGGGGCTGTTGAAAAAGGTGAGATTGCTTCGTCGCAGTGCTCCTCGCAATGACAAAAAACGCATTCTCGTGTCATTGCGAGCGATTCGAAGAATCGCGCGGCAATCTCAACCGTCACTGTGGGACTTCTTCAACATCCCCCGCACTTTTAATTCGCCTCCCCAAACCAGAGCAAACCAGACTCAATCCATGCTATGTAAGGCGTAAGAACATTCACAAGGGCCACGGAAGGGTGCTTCGTGGACGACGCAAGTGCTACCAGATCGGTTTTCTCGTGCCCGGTGGAATAGATGGGCCACCCAAATACCTGCGAACCCTTTGTTGCGCAGACAAACTGACTGTGCTTGGCATAGCCGAGTTTGTCCAGAGAGAAAACCGGCTCGTATCCTTTGCCCCTGACAAACACCTGGCTGGCCGTTTTGCCGTTGGCATGGATGATCTGATATGCCAGTTCTGTGCCCTTGATGGCGGCTACCACGTATTGCCCAGATTCCTTGTCATATACAACCCGTATCGCATCGGCGTCACTGTTGGACTGCCAGCCCGACATAATCTTGTGCTCGCTCTTCTTCAGGTAGGTCTTGTCAACAAAGCCGAGCATGACATCCTTGCCGCAGAAGTAGGCGATCGCATAGTGCCCTGCCTTCGGGTCGGCGGTAATGGACGTTCGGCTGCAGTCCTGCGAGCAGCTAAAGGGGATGAATACGAACCCTGCTTGGGCCACCTTGCCCTGCGGCGTGAAACGAGACATCGCTACCTCGCTGTTGACCGTCATGTAAGGGTGTTTCTCAAGGATATATGCAACTGCATACTCCTTAATGGCAGGATTCCACGTAAGCGATAAGTCAATGTAGTTGCGCAAGGGAGGTGTCTTGAATAGGGGGCCAAAAACCAAGGGCTTGCCGATTACGCTGCAATTGGCATCAAGCAGAAAGACCGTGACTTCCTTGCCGTCCTTAGCCGCCACGGCGAATGCAAACTGTTTGTTGTTAGGATTCCAGACGAGATTCGAAATGCGATACGGATCACCGTACGAGAGTTGATACGCCAACTGCGCCAGTTTGGGCTTCGATTGCAGCAAGTTGCCTTTGAGGTCTATCTTCACGGCATGCACACTTGCACTGCTTTTTGAGTCAGGTCTGTGAAAGTAGACCATGCCAAAATGGGAGCCGTTCCACGCAATCTGAGGCTCCCAGGCATATCCACTGGTGGTGAGTTTCTTGCCCTGCGTAGTGCACCCCGAGAAAAGAAACCCCGTCATCGCCAAAACAGTGGCCTGGATCACGAGATGAATCTTTACCTCGCGCGGTACCCTTCCATTTGTAACCATGATAAGCTCCATGCATCCTCTCTATTTCCCATATATCCCAAGCCTCTCGGCATAAAGCAAGAAAGCACAAACTACGACGTTGCCGCTTCACAGCTGTCATGTCCACTATGTTCAATTATAGATACTGTCTCGGTGCCGAGCAAGGAAGAAAGAGGGGGATGAAGATTGACTATTGTTTTCCTCCGTGGTTTTTCGCGCCGTTGTGGTGAACAAGAATCCGTACTAAAATCCTTCATCTTCTTGTTCTTTTGCTCGATTATGTTTTTGTCGTAATCGTATCTTCATATAGGATAGTAAATTAGATTGCCTCACACAAAGCCACTAAGAACACAAAGATTTGTTGATATAAGTTGTTCTTACCTGGTGTCTTCGTGCCTTGAGTGAGCGCAGCGAACGGATGCGAGGAGACGGTTTGGTTGCGGCCGAAGGCCGCGCCGTGTTCATCATCGTTAATCCTGTCTTACTAGCCTTTAGCCGTGTTAATCAGTGAAACCCGTGTCTAATTCCCTTTTTTCACATTTTCACTCATAGCCCATACTTGTCCGGGCATCGCCTCGGAGTAACCGGGCTTTGCTCCGGCGCCGGGCCTGCTGATGAGCCTGATGTGTCCAAAAAAAGAGGCCTCTGCTTTGGCTTCGAGCAGAGGCCGCAACATCGTTCTGTAGATTGGAGGTTATCCTTTTAGGAAGAATACGAACACGAGGACGCCGCCAAGTGCAATCGCGCAGGGCACTGTGAAAATAGAGCGCCACTGGAACTTGTTGTCCTTTCTGAACTTGTCCATTATCACGCCGGCGAATTGTGTGCCGGCGAACAGGCCGACGCCTGTGGTGGCCGCGAAAAGCAGCGACTGGACCGAGCCTCGTATCTCATCCGACGCCAGCGTATTTGCGAATATCTGTCCGACGATGACGAAGAGTACGTAGGCCAGGCCGTGGAACGGCTGGCAGGCAATGATGATCCAGCCCGGTTTCTGTACTACGTAGGCTACGTACAGTACGAACCAACAGGCTGCTCCGACGACAAGGGTCCATTTCGTCCCGATCTGGTCCATGAGAAGGGCCATCAGCGTGACTGTGGCTATTGCCTGTACGGCTTGTGCAATGCCCATCGAGGCGGGGACGTTCTTGGCGGGTATCCCGCGGTCCTGCATGAACGGTGCCGTGCCGAGGAAGTAGAACTGCATCAGGCCGAAGAAGACCATTGAGACGGCGATGAAGACGAGGAAGTTGGTGTCTTTGAACATCTGCATAGCCTCGAATATCGGGGCAGTGCCGGCGCCGGCTGGCGAGGTATCGGGCAGGAAGAAGCAGCCGATGCCCATTATCAGTGAGAGCACGGCGGCGAGGTAGAGACAGTCGCTTCCTTTCTCGCCGGTCTTGAATTTCCAGCGCCAGCCTGTGAGTGACCAGGCAATCAGGGCCCAGCCGATCGGAGCCCAGATGAAGATGTTTGCGGAGGCGGCGTTGACGGCCTCTTCGCTGTCATAGACCTTGCCAAGGTGGTGGAACATCAGGGAGTTGACCAGCGGCAGCGTGGCGCAGTAGCAGAGCGAGTAGCAAAACATCACCACGAGCAGGTTCTTGAACTTCGTCTGGCGCACGGCCAAGTACATACAGGCCGCGCCGAGCAGGTGAGCGATGGCGAGGATGATCTCTGTATTGACATATTTATCGGCGAGCTGCCCCGACACCAACGGCATGAAAATGCACGCGATCGGGAAAGTCGCGTATATCCATCCGGTCTGCTTGCCGGTCATCTTGAGCGGTCCGAGAAGTCTCGCCGCCAGCACCGGCATCCAGGCGCCCCAGATTGCGTACTCCATGAACATCGCAAAACTCAGGGCGAAGTACAGCTTCCACTCCATTTTGATCTCCTTAAAGTGTGTTCGGTCAGGCCTGTGGTTCCTTCTCGGCAGATTCCGTCTCCGGAGTCTGCTTGACGTCGTCGCGGAAGAAGGCACACAGGGCCACTACCAAGACGGCCGAGATAAGGGCATTGATAACGAAGACCGGATTCCAGTTACAAATGCCGTCGGTGGTGTAGCGTTCGATCAACTCGACGTTGACGAAGGTGCCGACCAGCATGCCGACGCCGAAGCAGATCAGGACGATCAATCCTTGCGCCTGGGCGCGGATCTCCGGCGGGGCTTTCTTGTCGACGTAGACCTGGCCGCCGACGAAGAAGAAGCCGAAAATGATCCCGTGCACGAGGATCGCGATGTAATACAGGAAGGTTTGGTCGGCCGCAACTCCACCCCACAAAGCGAAGTATCGTACCGCCAGCGCGCCCAGTCCGGCCACCATCGTCCACTTGACGCCGAAGCGCAACAGAGCCAGCGGCACAAGAAGCATAAGGAAGATCTCAACGAACTGCCCGAGGTTCATGGTCGCCGTGACCTGCTTGAATCCCTGACTTTCGAAGAACTGAGAGCCAAGCGAGAAGTACATTGTGAAAGGAATCATCACGAACATGGAGATGAGAATGAAGATCGCGAAGTTGCGGTCCTTCAGAAGCGTCATTGCTCGCAGGCCCAGGGCATCGACGATCGATGCTTCCTTGCCCTTGGCCGGTGGCGGCGTGTTGGGCAGCGTCAGGTTAAGCAGCGCCGCGACCAGAGCTGTGCCTGCACCGCAATAGAGGGGAATCGCCGTACCGTCGAGGACCTTTCCCCCGAACAGGCTCATGGAGGCTATGAGGCTGAAGACGGCGGACGCGACCCAGCCGATCGAGCCGAAGACGCGTATCTGCGGGAACTTCTCCGACGGGTAGTTTGCCATGGCGATGGCGTTAGTGAGGCTCCACGTCGGCATGTAGCAGCACATCGCCAGCAGCAGGATTACGAACATTGCCGCCGGACTCGTCTGTCGGGCGCCTAGGAAAAACAACAAAGCGCAACCGAAATTCAGGACCGTCAGTACCTTCTGACTGGCGAAATGACGGTCGGCCACCATACAAAAGACGGGGGCCAACAGGCAGCCCAGCGGCATGACGCTCAGGATCCAGGCCTTGTAGGTTCCGTCGATCCCCGCATTCTTGAGGTAGGCCGCCAGAGGCACCCACCACACGGCAAACATCATGTATTGGAGAAACATCATAACGCTCAGGCGAATTCTGATGCTTGTTGAGACCTTATCCATTTTGTTCTCCTTAACCTATTTCGAGATTCTTGCCGTCGGAGTTCGAGCTTGCCAAGGATCTTATCCGCCGATACTGCAGAGCCTGTCGGCTGCGAGCTTGATGTCACCGGGCCGGTCGTCGCCGGCTTCACGCTCGATCGCCAGAGCGCCGTCGAAGCCGATCTTCGTCAGGGCGTCCAGGAATTTCTCGCTCTGTACCTGTCCGTCGCCCCAGGGGACTTCGGCGCCCCACGTGCCCGGCTGCTCGGTTCGGTTGGCGTCCTTGATGTGTATGTGCTTAATCCACGGGGCCAGCACCGTCACCGCCTCGATGGGGTTGCCCTTGTCATAGAGGATCATATTAGCCGGGTCGAAATTGACGCCGATAGCGGGGTGATTCAATTCTTCCATGAAGTTGCGCAGCTCTTCGGCGGTTTCCTGACCTGTTTCCAGCAGCAGCACGAGGTCCTTCTCGCCCGCAGCGTCGGCAAGGGTCCTGATCCGGTCGTAGAATTTCTTGGCATACTCGGTATCATTTTCATCGACAAATCCGGCATGCATCGAAAGGTACTTTACTCCGAGCTTGACCGTTGCGTCCACTGCGCCGAAGAACAGATCGCGATTCTGCTGCCAGCAATCGTCCGGCACCACTCCGCCGGTGACCTTTATGCTGTCGAGCGAAGAATAGTCCTCCTGTGGAAAATCGATCATCGTCGCCGTCACCGTCCAGTTCTGCTTCTGCACGGCAGCCAGATAGCCGTCTCCCCCGTCTCCGACCGCACTTCTGATCCCCAGGTGCACGTGGTCGAGTCCGATCTTCTTCAGCGTTTGGGCTATCCCCTCAACGTCCGACTGCAGCGACCAAGTGCAAACTCCTATAGGCCAATTCTTGCATTTCATTTTACGATTCTCCAAATCAAATCCGTTATCCTTGCTTAGTCAATCGAAACCTTCTGTCCGGTGTTCGCCGATTCTTTTTCCGCTTCGACGATTCTTACCGAATTCATCGACTGCTCCAGCGTCGTTATCTCCTCGACCTTCTTGCCGCTCACGGCTTTGGCGAAATGGTTGATCTGCAGGAACCATCCGTCACCTTCGGCGACCTCGGGCGTGAACGCCTCGCCTTCGGCCGGGCAGAGCCTGAACACCGGGTCGCGTGTCAGGTCGTAAACGAGTGTCGCCTTTTCCAGCACGAGGTTAAAGCTCATCTCGAATCCGAACGCCGGCATCATCCCCCAGCCGCCTTCGGCGGTTATCGCGGTGCCGTTGTCGTATAAGTACTGTGTGGAGATGTGCATTAGTCCGCCGTCGGGGCCTTTTCCTCCGGCGCTGCAGACCGCCTTGGGCATCCCGAACAGATACTGCACGTAGTCGGTGTCGTGGATGTGCAGGTCGAGAGCCATTCCTCCGCTGCGCTGCTCGTCGAGGAACCAGTTGTCGATGCTCCAGGTCGGAGCCGCGCCGAGGCGCTGGAATGTGCCGCTGATGACCTTGCCGTACTCGCCCGAGTCGATTATCTCTTTGGCCTTTGCGTACTCGGGCCAGAACCGTACGCAGTGACCGATCTGCAGGACTTTGCCGCTGCTCTTGGCTTGAGCTATCATCGGCTTGCACGCCTCGGCGGTCAGCGCCATCGGCTTTTCGCACATGACGTTAAGGCCCGCCGACAGCGCCTTTATCGCGTTGTCCGGATGCAGGTATGTCGGCAGCGTTATCGAAACCGCGTCGAGTTTCGCCTCGGCCAGCATCTTGTCAAAATCCGAGTAGACTTCCAACGTGCTGAAGTCGACTTCCTCCTGTCCGTCCCCGATGTTGCCTACCGCTCTTTTCGTGTCTTCTTCGATGTTCGGATTCACGTCGCAGATTGCGACGACCTTGGCGCCTTCGACCTTCTTCCAGCACTTATAGTGGGTCTGGCCCATAAACCCGAAACCAACAATGCCAACTCGCAACATAGTCGTTGTCCTCCCGTTTATTGTCGATCATTTAGTTCTCTGTGGTCATAACGCCAGCATTCTAACAGAGCCCGTGCTGATGGCAAACACATTTGCCCAAAAATTATCAGGCGCCTTACTGAAGCAAAACCCGATGAATCTGCCGGAAGAATGTTGAAATTGACGTGAAAACGTGGTGTCATGGGGCTTGTTGAGAGATTTGAGATTGCTTCCCCCGCTTTCGCGGGGGCAGGCTTGCTGCGCTCCTCCTAATGACATAGGATTTGGCGGCAGCAGCAAGAATGATCTTAACCAATTGAAATATAACCATTTATGGACAAGACGTGCGGTAGGCCTATATCATTCTGGATACCGGCGGCGAAGCCGCTCAGGTGCTCGCAATGACAGAAGGTACATTCTTGTGTCATTGCGAGCGATTCGAAGAATCGCGCGGCAATCTCAGCCCTTGCGACTGGACTTTTTCAACGGTCCCTTTCGCGGCAATGGCAGGGCGCAAGTTGAATCATGGCAGAATGGTAGTCACTAACGCCAGGAAAACAGGATCATTGAGCAGGAGGTAGATTGGACATGCTAATTCGATCTTCGGTATTGTTGATGGCCACAATTCTTGCATCGATTGGTGTAGTGGGCCACGCCAAGCAGGTGTATCGGCCGGTGATTGACGGGCCATGGTGGCAGGTTGCGGGGGATCCGGACCTGGGTGAATATACCCGCGGGAAACAGCAGCCGGTTGATTTCGGCCTCTGGCAGGCGAGTGACGGGACATGGCAATTGTGGTCCTGCATCCGGGGCACGGGTTGTGGCGGTAACACCCGGCTGTTCTATCGCTGGCAGGGGGGCAAGCTCTCCGATGCTAACTGGACGCCGATGGGGATTGCCCAAACGGCCCGTACTGATCTGGGCGAGACACTCGGCGGCCAGCAGGCACCGCACGTTGTTAAAGAGGGCAATCTCTACTATATGGCATATGGCGATTGGGTGAACATCTGCTTTTCAACGAGTACCGACGGCAAGAAGTTCACGCGTGTCATTCAGCCGGGTGGCAAGACGGGTGTCTTTTCCGAGGGGCCCGGCCTTAACTCGCGGGACGCGATGTTGCTCAAGAGCGGCGGCCTGTGGTACTGCTACTACACCGCCCACAATCGCGAGCACGGTTACGATTTCTGCCGAACGACGCGTGATCTTTCTTCGTACAAGTGGTCGCATTCGTCGGTGGTCGCATACGGCGGACGCAGCGGAGATTATCGCTGGTCGGCCGAATGTCCCCACGTCGTCGAGCTTTCGCCCGGCAATTATTATCTGTTCCGGACGCAGCGGTATGGCGCGAATGCTCAGACCAGCGTGTATCATTCGACGAATCCCCTGAACTTTGGGATCGACGACGACAAGGGATTCCTGTGTACGCTGCCCGTAGCGGCGCCCGAGATAATCCTGCACGACCGGCAGTATTACATCGCTTCACTCATGCCGTCCCTCAAGGGCATCCATATTGCTAAGCTCAAATGGGTCGAGCACAAGGGTGGACTCGGCAAGGCCGTGTTCGATTTCGACAAGGCCGAGGTCCGAGCCGGGTGGAAAGTAAGTGACGGCGGCATCTATCAGACCACCAGCGACAAACCTTAGCGATCTCGGTAGGGTGTGCAAAATTCATTTTGCACACGCAGGACGAATGTTTGTGCTTATGTCACATTGCAGACAAGCGAGATTCTGTGGAGCGTATTCTTTCTTCATATTGCATAGGCGACTTTTTCGTCGGCGAATGACTCCGCGTGTGCAACAAGTTGCACACCCTACCGCTGATTTGTTGAGTCGCATTTCGTATTGCGTTACGGCCGGGTGGCAGCCACTGAATGAGCGAAGCGAACGAAGTGGATGGGCGAGTCTACATTGTTTGGACAAGTTTTCTTGTTAGGGCGGCCAGAATTGACAAAGAAGCGCGGGCGTCGTCCTGAGAGGATCGAAGGCCATCCACTTCGCTCACTGTGTTTTCTCAGTGGCTGCCACCCGTCGCCAAGCTCAAATGGGTAGAACGCCAGGACCAGCTCGGCAAAGCCGTGTTCGATTTCGACAAGCCCGAAGCCCGCAGCGGCTGGGGCCACATGAACTTCGGCGGTATTTATCACACCCATACCAATGAGCGCTGATTACAGAATTGTAGGGGCAGGCCCATGTGCCTGCCCTTTCGACACGTTCAAAGCCTGTCCTGAGCGAAACCAAATGGGACAGGTTCCGGGCGACCACATAGGGTCGCTCCTACAGAATCTGTGTACATCCGGCAGATCATGTCTAAACAGCTTTTCAAACACCCCCCAGCCGAAGCCAGATTTTGGCCTGCCATGTCGAGCGCATTTGAATTTCCTTCAGGCGTGATGACCACGCACGCGGGTTTTTGTCCAAGAAAGACATTTCTTTCCCTTGCCCTGCGTATGCTATGGGCAAGGCAAAGAAATAGCCCCACCGAGCAATTTGTGTCAGCAGCGAGCTGGGCCCCAAGGAGCCGAAGGCTCCACAAAGGCCATGCCACAAAGCCCTGCGACTGGCGTGGCCTTTGTCACCCGAAGCCGCTGCGGACCGATAGGCACAGCATCAACATCCCCGAAGCAGTATGACGCCGCCAGATATCTGCCACCTGGCACTGGTTGACAATTACTAGCGATGGCTCCATTTGTCACAGTTCTTCGGATACAGATGACGCTGGCCTTCCTCCTTGTTGAAATATTGTACCCAGACTGACTTGGTAGCTTCGACTATTAGACAGGGAATTTCATCGGAGCTAATCAACTCGCTGGATCGCCAGAGTGGGTCCGACAAGCTGTTCCAGTTTCGAGTCTTTCGGAAGTGTTTGCAGGTTTTGCACCACTGGATCTTCTTTACGTCAACGTATGTGCCAAGCTTTTTCTCTTTCTTGACGCGGAAATTTTCCACGCCCAAGATGGAAACAAATGCTGCAAGAACTGCCACTATGATAAGCAATAGACCAAGCTTCCAACTAATGAAGATCAGGGAAATAACACCCATAACTATCAAGAGAGGTCCTATCGGCCACATCAGTTTTACAAAGAACGTTAACTCATGGCGATAGGTCAAGATCAGTGCCTTGCACTCCGCGCATATGGGATGAATCTCATTCGTATTGGGGTTCAAAAACCTCGGATCGACCTCTGTTTCTTTATCGCAGTAGAAGCACTGTCTTGCCGTCTTCGCGCCTTTCAGACAATGGTTCGCTGAGCCGTCCAAATTTAGCTTGCTGTTTCTGATCGCTGCCTCTCTTTCCTCGCCGTCCTTTGCTCTAACGTGGCGAACGCAAAGTGTAACCCATTTGCACACTGGCCACGCGATGAATATAGCCACGTAATAGCCTGCCCAAACAGGGCCTAAACCCAAGACAGTAGCAGCAGTTGGCTCATTTCCGAAAAATACATTTAACAGTCCAACGGCGCACAGCCAAACGAGAAATGTGAAAATCAACGCTATGTCCAGCCAGTGAGTAAGGGCCTCAAGTATCGCTCTGATACTTCTTTCTGCAATGGCGTCGGCCACGTCAGTAACGAAGAAGGCGCCGTGACGAGACAGCAGGGGAAAGGATTGCGCCAACTACGAAACATGCGACCAGAGTCTTCATCTTACCTTCTATTTCTTCCGCATGTCCTCGTTGAGGAGTGCTTTCAGCAACCATCTCATTACTGGCTCGATGTTCTTCGTAGCGTGAAACCATGCTGATCTGCGGGCAATCACTTTGTCTGGCGCGAGTATATGTATAGGGCGGCTTCTCCATCAACCGGGTTCTCGAAGGTTGTTTCGTTCTTCTTGGCGCGGATTCTTCCTTTGGAAACCGTTTTGCCGGAGGCGGGGTCGAACCATTCGTAGCGGTAGTTTCCGGGTTCGAGGTTTAGGTTGATTGGCTCGCCCTTATTGGGCTGGAAGGCGAGGTATTGTTTGCCGGGGTTGGCGAGGCAATAGCCTTCGACCATCGGCTCGCAATTGTTGAGGTCCATGCGCTGCGCGAACTTCAGCGCGTATCCCATGCTCTTGCGAATTGGCTCGAATGTCGGCGTGAGCTTTTTGCCCAATACGACGCCGTCGTAGGGGTCCATGAAGATCGGATTCAATCCCCGAGTGAAGCTCTTCCAGACCCATGCCTGATTGCCGCCGATTCCCCAGAGATGGTCGGTGTCGGTGAGAATCACTTTGCTCCCGTCGTTTGCCGGCGGATTGTCCCTGTATCCGCCCTCGGGATTCGGCGAGATCCAGTCCGCCGGGCTGTCGAACAAGTTCTTATTCGTTCCGCCCCTGAACTGGAAGGTCATCCCAACCGGGTGTTGGGTGGGCTTGTCTTTCTCATACTCCTTGATGTACCGTATCATCGCATACTGCCACTGTGTGGATTCGCCGTGATTCTCATTCGATATCTCGTAGAGGACATTGTCGAACCGGTTGACTGTATCGACGATTTTTCGGATATACGCTTTCTGGATATTAGTCACAGAATCAACGACAAGTTCATGCACTTCCAGGCCCTTGCCGTCTCCGTTAGCGTCGCCGTTGATATTGTTGGCATTGTTCTCAGGGTGGAACGGGTGCGATTTCCAGCCGCCCTCGACCCGCTGCATCGCCCAGCCTTCGAACATCATGACCGAGACGTAGATGCCGCGTTTGCGTGCCGTTTCGATCCGGTCCCGCAGTCTGTCGAAATACGCGGGGTTGAATTTCGTCAGATCGAATTTCGGCTTGCCGTCGAGAGCTTTGCCCGGTCCGGTGCGCAGGTACGGGTGCGGTTGGACATAGAACGTTGTCGTCTCGTTGCGGAAATTCGCGTTGTTGCCTTGCGTGTCCCACTTGACCATCTCCCAGGCCCACATGCGCATGTAGTTATGGTTGTACCCGGCCATCCAGTCGAGACATGCCTCGTAGTCGAACGGCTTCGGCGGATCCTCGCCCCCCATGTCAACGAGATTGTACCAGACGTGCGAGCCGACGAGCAGAACCGCCTTGCCATCTGCGTCCGCGAAGTATCTCGGGTTGTCCTCGCAGACCTTCAAAGGGCCATTCGTCGGTCCCGCCTGGACCGCGAGGCTCAGCGATAAGACGAACAGCAACACGGCAAGGACCAGATGTCTCTTGTGATCGATCATTTCAAGTCTCCACTGCGAAATTCGATATTGACGATAGTTCTCCTGCCGGCGCATGTCCCGGCGCCGGGACGTTGAGATTGGATTATAAAGCCAGCACGGCACAATAGCAACTGCGACGGTGCAAAAAATGCAATTCCATCAAGTGTTTGTTTGGCCGAACACTTTGCTTTTTGCGCTGGTTGCGGCTATCATTTACTCCAATAAGGCATGGGAACGTTAAACTCACAAATCGAATCACAGCTTATAGAGGCCGGCGCTTCTCTGGTCGGCTTCGCGGATGTAAGCGGCCTGTCCGCGGCCGTGCGGGGCCGGATGAAATCTGCAATCTCGATAGCGGTGGCTCTTGACGTCTCGATTATCAACGAGATATCAGAGGGCCCGACTCGGCGTTATTACCATGAGTACAAGCGGGTGAACGAATTCCTGTCGCGCTTGTGCGCGGACACAGTTGATGATCTCAAGAAACGCGGACATGACGCCAGAGCAATCGATCCGACCATCCGTATAGACGGCTCGGCCATGAAGGCCCTGGCTACGCCGCTTCCGCACAAGACCGCGGCGACGCGGGCCGGGCTGGGATGGATAGGCAAGTCGGCGCTGATGATCACACAGAGGTACGGACCGGCCGTGCGGCTCGCGACTGTGCTCACCGATGCTCCCCTCGATGCCGGAACTCCGGTGGACGATTCGCATTGCGGTGATTGTACGAAATGCGTTGACCGTTGTCCCGCCAAAGCAATCTTGGGCGAGAATTGGCGGAAGGGCTCTGAGAGAGAATCGATATACGATGCACATGCCTGCCGCGCTATGGCGACAAACCTGGCTGGGCGAATGAATATCCCGGCGACCATCTGCGGGATCTGTATTTACGCATGCCCCTGGACACAGAAGTACATTTCGCGCCAAACGCCCGGCGCCGAAGATGCCGATTGACTGTGCGCTGCGCGGTTGTCGCGCAAACCCGATCACTCAATATTGTTAAAGTTCGGCTGGGCACAACTCCATCTGGTCTATGAAGATATGGTCTCTGTCTCCATCAACCTGGCCTGAATCTGCGCCGTCACCTAAGCCGATAGTGATCTTCTTTACGGACGTCAAATCTACTCCGCCATCACCAAATAGCTCGAGGGCAACGGTCCACCGGCGCCATGAATCAGACTGGCACGCATGTGTGTATGGATGCTCGACCGTGAAACTCTGGCCGGAGGTATCCTCCAGCCTCATACTCATCAGATGCTCGGTGTTTTCGTGTTCACCGACGAACCGCAGCGACAAGGTCTCAACAGATTGTGCTGTCCAATCCTGTGGACTGTCCAATGTCCGCGTGATCTCAGTATAGTAAGGCTCATACTGATTCTCGACCTCGAACCGCATTGACTTGTCGCCCTGGCTGTCCTCAGAGAGAAAGACGTATTGGTAATCTCCGGGTATGTTGTGCTGCCAGGCACTTTGCATCTCCATGTCGTTGCCATACGATTGAAAGTCATCCACACTTACGCACTCCGCCGTCTTAAAGGTCCAAGTATGACCCGTAACCGTACCTGACGGACCGACTTGATCGACCCGCCACTCGTAAGTCCGGCCGATTTCGAGAGTGCCGGGCCGGCAGGTGGTTCCTGTAGGCGCCGGCTCAACCTTTTCCATAACCCCGGCCTTTCCCAGCCATAGCTCACGGCCTGTCGCAAACTCCGCCTCGATCCAGCTCAGAGTCGTATCGACGGGCACATTGGTCGCACCCGCGGCGGGGCTGGGATTGACCGCAGCCGGGCCATCTGAGGCAGATGAGATGCTGTCAAAGGAGCCATGGTAGCCGACTGGTTGGGGAGCTTCCCACATTCCGAAGATGCAACTGACTCCGCTCTTAAGGACATCATCATGGATGTTTGGAGCTTCCCAGGGGTCATTGGCACCTGTATCGACAAACGTCGGAGTTCTCACGAGCAAGGGGCCGCCTTGATACTCATAGACAGTACCCGTAATGTATACGGGATCTGATCCGACCACATCCAGCTCAAAATAGTGGCTTTTGGCGTGATCCAGGCCGGGCACCGGAACCTCCGGCTGCCAGGTCGCCATAATGTCGGGCGAAAGGTTGATGGACTTCATCAGTTCGATCTTCAGGTTGGCCGGGCCCTCCTCATAGTGTATGAACAGCACATAGGAACTGGCAACTATGCCGGGGACGCCGGTTATCGATCCATCGTCAATAAAGTAATCCACCCTGGCTGCCAGACCGTGGTAATTCCATGAGGCATCACCAGTGACATTGAAAACCGCACCGACGCGGACGTCTCTGAAAATATCACCCGGGTCCCCGATCCCGACGCCGAATTGCGAGCCGCCGATATCGGCCGGGCTTGTCTCGTCCAAAGAGATATGGTCGTTGTCATCAAGTCCGTCCCGGATGGTTGCGTTGAATGTCTCGGTCAGGTCCGGGTAGCAGGCGAATTGCCAGGTAGCCAGGTTGAATGAGTTGCCGTCAAATGTTTCCAACCAGTTTGCTTTCGCTGTGCCGCCTGATATCGCGATTGCACCGGTCAGTACAAAGACCATTGCGAAGTGTTTGAATACTCTAGACATGACATTCCTCCTCTAAAGAACCTGAAAATAGCTAAGCACAAAACAACATTCTGAAACATGCCCCAGTGATACTGCATGCCTGTGGACCTGTACTCTCCACAATCCAACCATCTAAGTCCCTTACTAGTCAAGCCGGGATTTCCCATCCCGGCGCGCCGGGACTTCACCGAACCACTCCTGCAGACTTCAAATCTCATAATACCGTAATCTCATCTCAATTTCAAGATAATTCCAGCAGGTCCAGCATGCCGCGCCCCTAAGAACCGCCAAAAAGCCGCGCGGTCGAGGACAGGGATGCGTTATTCATAAGCCAGATTCGCGCGCGCCCGGCTGATTGCTCGAACCCAGGTCAATTGGATTTACGTGCCGACCCGAACGGCAACTGCAGGATCGACTTCAGGGGCCTTGCGATCATGGCTGACACGTGGCTCGGCGATGGGCTGTCCGCTCCGTGATCAGCCCGCCGCACCGCCTCGCTGCTCATGGATGTGGCGCGTGACGGCCTCGACGGTATCGAGCCACAGACCATTGGCGGGATCCTGAGCATACTCGCACAGGGCCCTGAGGGTCGCCATTCGTGTTGTCTGGCGGCCGTCATTGTTTATCTCATGACCGGCCAGGACCAGCCAGCCGCCATCGGCCAGTCTGCGGTCTATCACCTCCTTGACTTGCTCGAAGTCTTTGCCGTCCAGCTCCATCGCCATCAGTTGCGCCATGTCGCAAAAGGCCGGGTCGTTGGCCCACTCGTCCATCCATCCTCGCCCGGAGAGAAAATGCTCGGCCACTAACGGCACGTAGCTCTCGATGTTTCGGCCACGTCCTACGTATTTCTGACCGCAGGGATAGGCGAACGAAACGGCAGTGACGCCGAGCAACCGCTCTACGGTGGCGTTTGACTCGACCAATTCGGCGCGCATCCTCTCGAGCGTGTAATCTTCCAGGGCCCTGTCATCGCCTATGAAAGAGAAATTGCCCGAGCAGGGGTGGGTCAGCGTGTGGTTGCCGATTTCGTGGCCGCCGGCGGCAGCGGCTTTCCAGGCATCGAGTCGTTCTTCCAGATTGCCGAGGGAGACATAGAAAGTGGCCTTGACGCCGTACTCATCCAGCAGCGGGACGCCGTTGGTAATCTGGCTGCGGCGGGCGTCGTCAAAGGTCAGGCTGATCGCGGCACGTTTTCCCTCGGGCCAGCGAAAATCCTCGCGTTTTTCCAACACGGGCAGGTCCCTGGCTTGCGGAGAGATTTCTGAGCAGCCCATCGGGGCGACGATAACACAGCAGCACATGGCGGTCAGGTAAACAACGGCGGTTCTCATTGTTAATCTCCCTTGATAACGATTTACGATCTAAACATATCGTCTCCATCAGCCTGAATACGCATGTCATTCCTGCGCAAGCAGGAATCCATATATGTCGAGGTCTGGATTCCGCATCAAGTGCGGAATGACAACCACACAAAACATCCGTTACGCATTATTAATCAACGATTCCCATTTTCGTATACTTTGCTTGTATTTCAAGTGGATTTTCCCGATAATAGACCGTCGCAGGAAAATGAGCCGAAGGTGATTGTGTACAGGAGAAACGCCATGAGATCCATTTGCAGAGTCAGCAGCTTCGCCATTGTCCCACTTTTACTTGTCATGTTATCTCCCTGTGTCGTGTCAGCCGGCGGGGCGGTGGAATTTGAACGGATCGATCCGTCGTACCTCCAAACCGACGCCAACAGTCTGATTGACATCGACAGTCACAAGGACCACATGATATCCGCCGAGTCGCTCAAGATAGTGTTCAAGAACGAGGGACTGTGACATCGCGCAGGCTCTCCGCCTGGAGAATGGAGAAATTCAATGAACGTCCGACGACGCAGATTTGCATGGGAGGTAATGATTTTGGCGACGATCACGGGGATTCTGACTGGCGACGGGCTGGCCGAGCAGGGTAGGTACTTTGCCCGGAAGGAGTATGTTCCGAAGCCTCTGCCGGTTTTCGCCGAGACAAAGGACAAATTGCCCGCTCCGATCTATGACGAGGACCCGAACTACGTCAGTTGTTATTGGAAGGCCTGGGAGCTGGCCTTCAGGAATTTTCACGAGCCTGCGCCGCAGAGCGGGTATATTTCGCAGTTCATCGACGCTGCATTCAATCAGAACATCTTTCTCTGGGACACATGTTTTTTGACGATGTTCTGCGATTACGCCCATCCGTATGTGCCGGGGATACGTTCGCTTGATAACTTTTACGCCAAGCAGCACGAAGATGGTGAAATTTGCCGGGAGATCAATCGCACCACCGGCAAAGACTTCGCCCCCTGGGTCAACAGAGAGGGCAAGCCGCTTTTCAGCAGATGGGGATACAACTGGGACAAGGGCCAAAAGCAGGTGGACATTGTTTACAGGGGAAGGTCTGTCCCGACGCCTGCTCCGAAACTTACGCTTGACAGCCTCAATCATCCTATCTTTGCGTGGGCCGAGTTGGAGAGCCATCGCATCACTGCCGACAAGGCCCGGCTGGAATTGGTGTGGCAGCCTCTGGTCAAGTATCACGAGGCACTCGAGAAATATCTGATGCAGGGCAACGGACTGTATATCACCGACTCGGCCAGTATGGACAATGCCACGCGAAATATCTATATCAAGTCGGGCGGGACGGGGATTGACATTTCTTCGGAGATGGTGCTGTTTGCCAGGAACCTCTCGGAGATAGCGGGCATACTTGGCAAGCGCCGGCAGGCGAGACAATACCGGCGCAAAGCCGACGAACTGGCTGAATTGATAAATAAGCTCATGTGGGATGACAAGCGAGCCTTTTACTTCGACCTGTCACTTGACGGAAAGCGAGCGCCAGTGAAAAGTATCGCTGCCTTCTGGACTTTGTTGGCGAATGTGGCCTCCAAATCGCAGGCGGCGGCGTTGGCGGCGGAGCTTGACAATCCGGCGACATTCGGGACTCTGCACTGCGTCCCAACTCTCGCAGCGGATGAGCCAGGTTTTAATCCCAACGGCGGCTACTGGAACGGCGCCATCTGGGCGCCAACCGAGAAGATGGTTGTCCGGGGTTTGGAAAACTACGGCTACGATGAACTCGCGCGGGAAGTTGCGATGAACCATCTTCACAACGTGGTCGAGGTCTACAAGGAGACAGGGACCCTGTGGGAGAACTATGCTCCGCAGAGCATGAGTCGGGGAAAACCTTCTAGTGCTTTGTCACACAATAATCTTAGGATAAAGCGACTTGAGTTTTTGCCTCGCGTCTTCTATCGTGAATTGCCAGTCTACGCCTCTTTGTTTACTATTGCAGGATGAGGCCCACGCCGCTGTTTCTTCA
>JADHXR010000190.1 GCA_016782865.1 Phycisphaerae bacterium | reverse complement strand
GCCCGACCTTAATGATGGCTCAAAGGTACTTTGATCTTAGGAAGGAATTTCAATCCTAAAGATCCTGTAAACCAGCCTGCCACAGTCGGGCTCTATGGACAGGTTTCGCCACCAGCTACGCCGCACCTCAATCATGTTTTTGCTGATGGGACATACATCACTTCGATGGCTAAAAGCAATCTCGCCTCAATGCGAGAGCAGGGGAATTCTTGTCTCAAAATTTATTTTATTTTTCTATTGATTTATTCCTGGTACTCTGACCCCAGACTTCCCCCCCCAGACTTCCCCCCAGACTTCCCCTTCGGCAGGGTTTTTCGAGGGTGTTGAACCGCCCGTCGGAGTTGACGTAACCTCTTGATTTTTGGCAGACTTAGACGTTCCTTGACTCTTGCTGTCATCGGTAGTCTTTGTCACTTCCTCTAACACGCCCGGCAGGACTCGAACCTGCGACCTTCGGTTTAGGAAACCGTTGCCCAGAAAACACAAGTGCTGATAAAAAAGCACTTACGAAACCTCAGAAACGCAGTTGACACCCCAGTTGACACTTCATTCCCAAAAAGATAACGAAACTCACACTCAGAAAATGTCTGATGATTTGGCTGAAATCGTAGCTGTTTGGCCCGAACTACCCGATGCTATCCGTTGGGCAATTGTGGCGATTGTCAGGACGTCCAGAGACCAGTAGAGCAGGTGTCTAGAGATTCGATAGATATTGGTGGCTATGTTCTTAGATTGACGGCCGCAACCTTCAATCAACTCTATCCGCAGTGGTCTCGAAAAGTGCCCAATTATCCTTGAACTCTTTCAGAGGTCCATAGTTAACGCCTGGCATTGAGACTGATCTTGCCCCTCTGTACGAGCTACCGAAAAAGTGGTCGATGTCGTTCAAGACAGTCTTGCCAAGAAGGATGAAGAACTCCTCGTCTTGGTTAACCCCATTGAGAATGACAAAAACCAAAATGTCGCTCCCCCGAATACTCTCCCTGGTCATGGGGTAGCAGTTCTTGTCGCGGACGGTTTTTACTTGTACGGTGAACGTGCGGCCAGTTTGCGGATTGTGAGCGAAGAGGTCAATGGACTTGGCGTTGCCCATTGTGACAGACACCTGCAAGCCGCGCTTGAAAAGTTTGCCCGCGACCAAAAACTCACCGGCCATGGCTGATAGTTGTGGGTCTGCACGTGTCCCTTGTTGTGTTTCTATCATTTTCTATCCTCCTAAAAGACACACCAAACCTTGAGACACGATCATACGATAGACCGCAATTCTTTAGTGTGTTATCGACCAGAACCAGACTAAACTTCTGCTTCAGACCGAAGATTCCTGTCGGGGGAGTACATATTCCTGATTATCTACCGAGCAGACTGTCGTAGCGGGCATATCCACTGACTTAGCTCGTGCTTGTAGGGTGAGGGTGTGGGCAATGTCCCAGTTCTCCTGCGGAGGGAGATTCTGTTTCGGCATGATGGAGTCCCCCCCTCCGGCCCCTTAGTGCAATTCTCGTATATATATACAGGGAAGGTCAGACCCGTTCTAATCAACTTTTCAGATATTCGGGTCGAAGCCAGAGTTACATATGTCAAGTCAGGGACCTCTTCAGGCCCCGCGGGAAGGGGGCCAAGACAAAGACTGGGTGAGGCGTGACGTGACAGGCTTTTCCAGAGATAGGTGCAATTCAGATCAGAATTCGGATTCTACAAGATGTGCTACGAACGCATCGGGATGTCTGGCAGCGTTGACGACGAGGTCGCCCAGAAGGCACTCCACGCAGAGGAGATCGCCTCACTTCAGGAATACTATGAACGCAAGTTGACTGACTTATTGTTTTAGTTATTATGCGGCAATAGACACGGGGAGCAGCCAAATTTAGAGGGCACTCAATAATCTTTAGAAAATCTCTCTCGTTTCAAGCTGTGCTCCATAAAGAATCATTATTGTTGCAAACACCTTCGCTACTCCGGGCAGAATCAAGAGGTCTGAGGGATTCTTTCCATAAGTTTTGTTTTATAAATGATTTCTTAGTGCGACGGTCTTGAAAACCGTTGTACCGAAAGGTACCGGGGGTTCGAATCCCTCCTGCTCCGTTTTCATTCTTTCTCCTTCTTATGGTCCACTTGTGCTCCAGAAGGGGCCTACATAGTCAAGAAATCCACCCGCTGTACAACTGAAAACTCGCATTGTTCCTCCTGCTTCCCGCCTTCGCAGCTTCCAACCGGCAAGGCTGAGGCCGATGTCGTCCTTACTCAGCTTAGAACGCAGAAATACGTGGTAGCCTCGCCCATCACCGGCAACGTAACCTTTGAGGGTGTTCTCTGCTTCGTCGGCCAGGATATGACTGGATTCATGTGTTAGATCAACAACTTTATCAATGGTCGAGTACAGACTGAATCGTTCCGCGATCGATAAGTTCTCCGTTTTCGATATTCAACAAACCATTCTTTAAACACAAGAATCTCCCACGGTCTATACAATCGAGGAATGTATTCAATTCTTAGTTTCTTTAATATGTGCTAATGATTGTATGTGCATCATAGTATCCCGAACCAAGGCGGACCGGATGCCTACTTGCAAATATGAATAGCTTCGTTTACGATTTCGTATGCCGACAGAAGATCGGAGGCGTAGACTTGAGCTATTTGATAATCAACCAAATCCCATGGGGCATTGAACTACCAGACCCCCGCGGCGTTCGCGGCGAATACCATGGATGACTCTCTAATTAACTGTGGGACGTGAAGAGGGGGCGGGCCGAAGGAACATAGAGAATGAATAAGAGAATATTTGTCGCATCGACATTAGATAACAACATCGAATTATTGGAAGCAATAGAAGATAAAGCAACGAAATACTCATGCGAATTAAGCTACTATAAGTACGAAGATGCGCAAGACCGCTTTGATAAGATGCAACAGGATATCATAGATTGCGATTTTTCCATATTCGTTGATCTCAATACTGCAGTGCCTATTTTTAATAATTCACAATCGCTGCCTTTTATTCAGCTGGTTGAATTTCTTCGAACTCGCCAGTTCAAAAATGAACGTGGTGATATTGATGAGAAGCCTGCAATTTTCTGCAGATATCTCAGTCATGGGTACGACGACGATTTTGACGATGATTTGGATGATATTGATGATGGAAGTGAATTTATAGAGGAAATCAACTCGCCTGAAATTAATGGTGCTCAAAAGATTATAAACACCTTTGTAGAAAATCAAACATTCAACATTAATCATTTAAGATTCTTTATTGAAAGAGCATTCCCATTATGTGGGATTCCCATTCGCAGAAATAAGACATTAATCAGTTGTCCTTTTGAAATAATAAGGAATCAAAAGAACAACTATGATGACATTGTCGATGCAATTGATTCAGACGGAGCATGTGAAATAGTCAAAGTCAGTGGCATCCGTGCTGATAATGGAAGACAGCATACAGAAATGGCCTGCAGAAATGCCGACACATATCTGGGTATCCTTACTAGATCTTATGGTGAATATGATGATTTCTGGGAAAAGACTTATGTCCAATATGAATACGATTTCGCAAAGACACACAACTATCCGGTTTATGTTCTGATACCTGATGGCGGGTTCACATTCCACGGTGCAAAAAAGACTCATCCTAAAGATGATTTTAGAAAGTACAGAAAGGCATTGAAAAATGAGTCGAATAAAGCAACCTTTAGAACGGACTCGGAACTCATTGAAAAGGCAGTAGACTTTCTTTATACTCCTTCAGAACAACCCAATTCGAAAGAAGAAATTCCCAGTCCTCCGCAACCATTCATTCGTCATGAATACACTCTGCTGCAAAAAGCAGAACTGGTAGGTAGAGAAGGCCAAATAATTCTACTGAACGATTGGATCAATGATAAAACAGTGCCCTTGTTGTGTATCGATTCTATCGGAGGGGCGGGGAAAACCGCGTTGGCATAGCACTGGCTAGATAAATATATAACAAGCAATGACTATGGCAAAGGTCGCATCCAGCGGATAGTCTGGTGGAGTTTCTACGAACGCAATGGTTCCTTCGAGAATTCTGTTGCCGAGACCCTTCAATACATCACATCAAAGAGTCTATCAGGAGTTAAGGATGACTATCCGAACTACAATGAAATAACTAAAGAATTGATTAATCAGCTACGGGAAACACAGACATTGCTTGTTCTTGATGGTTTTGAGCGGAGAATGGCTGGGTATAGCGAGATGAGACGTTGCGCAAAAGAGGCTGAACATGAAGATTCTGAAACTGCATTAAAAAGGTTTATGGAAAGAGAAGGAGTTGATTACGGCAAAGAACAATTAGAGGGTATAGATTTTAATAGTCAGAAAGTTGATATTCTAGCTCACAAACGTTTCAGGATGATCAACGAGCTGGAAGCTAGATTCCTGTTCAATTTGACAAAGATGCCCGAGACAAAGACGCTGATTACGTCAAGATACTTCCCGGCGGCTTTGGAGCAGGAAGATAATCTGGATACTGTCGATGGCTCAGCCAAACTGACCTTAAAGGAGGTTAGAGGCAGGCAGAGGCAGGCAGGGTCAGACCTGGCTTTTATGCTTTTTGCTCAATACACATTCTATATCAGACAAAACGAGTGCCTGAATGAATCGCTGTCTTAAAACGAGCTTTGCGCTCATTGTCAGAACGGTTACGTGGTAAACAGAACCTTCATATTCGATTCGAATCGGTCTAGCCATAAGGGCAATTTTAAAAAAGTATTTCGAATTGTCAAGGAAAAGCATAAAAGCCAGGTGACCCTTGAAACGTCCTTGAAACGTCGTTGCATGATCCGGTCCATTCCGAAACTCCGGGCTGTGTGGACATGCAGATCCATATACTCATAATCAATATCAGGGCGAGTGCTACGAGAAAAAAGCGGTCCTGCCATAAAGGCTCCCGTTGTTAGTGCTGCCGTTTTTACGAAATGTCTTCGATCGCTTAGTAAATCAGATCCTGATGCCATGGTATTTCTCCCTAAATATCTGCTGTTTCTCTCTTGATGGTTCCTATATCCCGACCTGTTAGTAGTGGTTGGCCCCCATCAACCACGCCCGATTGAACGATGCAACCTTGACCTCGTCGTAAAGCCTCTTCTTCCCCGCCTCATAGAGCAGATAGATCGTGCCGTCTTTACCTGCCGCCAGTGAGGAGTAAGCGGAACGGCCCTGATCCACCAGACGCTTCACCGGCCAGGTTCGGGCACCATTCAGGGATGCCCACACCGTCATTTGATAACGCCACCCCCCCGGCCAGTCGGGCGAGCTGTAAAGCAAGACATCTGTTGCTGCGACCACACCGTCCGGGATTCTGACCAGCCCCGCACGACAGCCGTAGCTCGGTCGGGTTCCATACTCAAAGTAAAACGGTTCCCCGATCTCCAGCAGATCGTCCGACACCTGCCAGTCCACAAAGCGCTGTCCACCGTCGTGGCTCCAGGCGATTCGCCGTCGGTTATCGACCGACATATGCGAGCGGGAGTTGTAGTAGATGCGCCCATCCGACAACTCGGCCAGGGCCGCCTCGCCCGTGCCGGTCATGATGCCGTCACTCACCTGCCAGGTCCGGCCCCGGTCATCGCTGTAGAGCGCCGTGTTGTAGTTGTACATCCAGTACTCCTGGGCATTGTCCCCCGCAGGCGGCTGCAGCCGCGCGGCGATGAGCAGTTGTCCCTTGTGTTTTCCGTGCTTTAGGGTAACGCCGGTTTCCATGCAACGCGGATCAATGGGAACCTCTCCCGTACCGTGTCCCATGATATTTGGCTTGATAACGATCGCTTCCTTGGCCCAGGCTTTTCCATTATCCGCGCTGCGATAGAGATGAGGTTCGGTTTTACTGGCATTCAGCAGCAACAGGTGCCCGGTTGCCTCATCCAGGACCACGTTACCGTAAGCGTCCGGTAGACTCTCCTTGGGCTGCCAGGTTTTTCCCTGGTCTGAACTGCGCCGCAGGGATCGACAAGCCAGATTGAACGCCAAGGCGTCTCCATTGGGTGCGACAACCATATGTACACCCCTGGCATTTCGGTGGCCCGGCTCCGTTTTGAACAGGGTCTCCGAATTAAAGAAGGATTCTCTCTCGTTCGCTTGGCCCTGCTTGACCAATAGTCTTGCAAGCATGGCATCCGTTTCCTTGATATCGAACCGAACGCTGACCACCGAGTGTTTACGGTTGCCGGGCCAGTACTTGAGATAGGTTGTGGCGATGATCATGCCGTCCGGCAGCCGTTCCATACCGGGGTACCCGCAGTCACCCCTGCCGTCATAACTCGTCAACAGCTTGATGCGGTACTCACCGGGCCGACTGTTTCGTATATCGTCATAGGTTCCCACCCAGGCAACAAAGTGGTTGTAGGTTTCGCTGCCAATGGCCTTGTCCCGAAACGCAATCACCAGTCGTCCATCATTGGTGTACCGGCCATAGTGCCTGTCCCCGGTCAATCCCCAGGGCGTATCCTTCGGATGGCTCCAGGTCCTGCCCTCGTCCCGGCTGAACATCATCAGGCTGCGTCCCTTGTGCGTGTTCTCTCGCATCAAGCAGCACAGTTCACGGTTGTTCGGTGAGCGAAAGGTAAACGGTTCGCAGGGTTTCTTGCCCTTCACATCGGCGATGACTAGCGGCTGCGACCACGTCATTCCGCCGTTTTCTGTGCGTGTTTGTAGTACGACGAGGCTGTCGCCCTTGCGGCGATGGTAGAATCCCAGGTAATTTCCGTCGCTTAATCGCAGCACACTGCTGAAGGTCATCACACAGTCAAGGCCCAGCGGCTCGGGCTCCATCCAGGTTTTTCCGCTATCCTCACTCATGATACGGGGCATTTTCGGATAGGCCGAGAAGACCCACAACCGGACTTTCCCTGTCTGCATATCTATCATTCGGTACAGACTGGGGCAGTTGCGGTGTTTCCGGAATCCCGGAGGCAGGATGTTGTCCAGACGCGACCAGGTCAGACCGCCATCGCGGCTCACGGCCAAAGCGCCGGCGGGCCCGCCGTGCCCCGTGCTCCAGGCACAGTACATGGTCTTGCCATCGGGCAACAGGACTGTGGTCGGATGCCCCTGATACACGCTCAGAGTCCCTGCGGCAATGATCACATGACGGCTCTCGTCACTTGAAAGGTCCACGACAGGCAGGTCGGGATTATCCTGCGCAATGGCCGTACACACGAACAGGGGTAGAAGCATGAGGAGTGTTTTTACGTTTGTATGGGTTTGCATAAGGGCACCTGCTGAATCTATATAATATCAGACTCTCGGCTTGATATCTTAGACACACAAGGTGGATATGCCTACAAAATTATCCAGGCTCGGTGTTCATCATCTGTTCCCTATACAGAAGAGATGGTGCAGTGTCCGAATCAGGAGACGATCTGAAATGGCGATGGGTGAAGCAATGATTCGATCCTTCATGTCGATCTGTGAAATGATCTCAAACTTATCGTTTAAGCTCAAAACGAAGATGACTCCATCTTCGCTCGCGGCATAGAGGTGACCTCCTGCCATGAGAGGCGAAGCGTAGAATTTGCCCTTGCCTTTGGGAAAGACACCGCTCCAGAAATCTTCCCCTGTTACAGGATCAATGCAATCGATGCGCCCGCGGTCACAGGTGACATATACCCGTCCCTGGTATTCTGCAGGCGATGGTATAAATGGTCCTGTGTCCACACGTTTCCATAGCCGGTGCGTTCTTGTGACGTCCCCGCTGCCGCCCAGCCTGATCCCGTGCAGGCGCGGTTGGCGCCTGTCATCCCTGCCGCAAGGCACAACAGCCACTGTTCCGGCAATGACCGGTGATGCCACGGTCGGCCACAACCGTGTTCCCTCTGGGTTAAAATCACGGCAAGACCAGATGATCTTGCCGTTCGCAGCGTCGTGAGCGGTCAGATGGTGTCCTCCCCATACCAACAGAGCCTCAGCGCCCTTATGAGAGAATACGATCGGCGTCGAGTATCCCTGCCTGCCCTCAACAGGGGTTTCATAGTTTCGCGGCACTTTCCAACTGACTTCACCAGTGGCCTTGTCAAACGCAGCCAACCAGGATTCCCCATCGTGCATGTGAGCCATCACGACATCCTTTTTCGTCAAAACCGGAGATGTCCCGAAATCCCAAAAACGCTTGTCTTCGCCGTATCGCTTGAACAGATTGGTCTGCCAGCGTATTGTTCCATCGAGCTCAAGTGCGGCAAAGTTGCCGCTTTTGAAAAAGACAAACACAGCAGAGCCATCGGTTGTGGCAGAAGGATTGCTGCCTGATCCATTCGTATGTTTGCCTGCCACTTCGGATCCCAGTCGTCTTTGCCAGATCTGTTGACCTGACCAGTCAAGGGCAATTACGGTATCGAATCGGTCTGCACCTGTGGTCAGATAGATCTTCTTGTCCCACACAATCGGCGTAGAGCAGCCCTTGCCGGGAATCGCAGTCTTCCATAACACCTCTTCTGAATCCCACTGCACAGGATACTGTCCCGTGGTCATACTTCCGTTCGTATCAGGTCCGCGCCATCGCGGCCAATTGATATCAGCAACGGCATACTGCGCTGTCACGACGAGAATGAGTATCAGGCGTTTTGTGAATGGTCTCATGGCAATTCCTTCCAAGAAAAAGGACAAGGCGCCAGCGCCAAGTATTACTCTGCGCACCGCCTAATGCAGGATTTCTACATAGATTCTGATTCTATTTGTTTTCCACTCGATACAGGTGTGTCTTGGTACGCAGCACCAACGACTTACCTGCTACTGCAGGAGATGCGCCCAGAAATCCGTCCAATTGGTTGACGGCCAATACCTGAAACCGTCCCCCCGGCTTGATGACCGTGGTCTTGCCTTCTTTGTTGGACATGTAAATGCGGTTGTCTGCATACAGCAGGGAAGCGCCATGATCACCCTCAAGCCGCTGGGACCAAATGGTCTTGCCCGATAGCGCCTGTTTGCATGTCAGGACTCCCTTGTCGCTCATTAAATAGAGCAGATCACCGGCCAGTACAGGTGAACTCTCGTGCGGTACGTCCTTGGTCATCTTCCAGACGACGTGTGTATCGGTCACGTCGCCGAGACCTCCTTGGCGCACGGCCAGTAAATGGGAGGCACCGGGATTGCCGCCGGAGTTGATGAAGAGGAGTCCATGACCACTGACGATGCGGGAAATGGGATTGTCGTCACGGTACCGGACGCGCCACAGCTCCCTGCCGGTTGGAGGCTCATGGCCTGTGACCAGCATGGCTCCGTTGTTGATCAGTTGGGGTGTGCCGTTTACCTTTACGATGACCGGTGTGTGGTACGACTTAAGGAGGTACAACGGCTCAATATTTTCGTAAAGCTCCCTGGGACGGTCATAACGCCAGACGTTTTTGCCCGTCTTTTTATCCAGGCCGACCACAAACTGAACGTCCGTACCCTCCAGGGCAAGGATGAGCAAATCTTCATATAGAATCGGCGAAGAGACCGGTCCCTGCAGGTGGTTGCAGTTCAAATCGTCCCGACGCCACACCACGCGCCCCGTTTCCGTGTCGAGACAGGCGGTTCCATGGGTGCCGTAGTGGACATACACAAAGCCCTCTTCTATCACCGCGGAGGGCGTGGCATAGGAGTTGTTCCGATGAATTCGCTGAGGCCTCTCAGGATGAAACACCTCAATGTCGTGGATGATCCGGCCGCTACGCAGATCGATACACACGGCATAGAGGGTTTTGCCCTTCATCGTGGCCGTGGTGAGCCAGACTTGATCGTCCCACAACACAGGCGTTGAGTAGCCCAGATCGTGTATGGGCGTCTTCCACACAATGTTCCGGGTTTCCGACCAGTGTAGGGGCAGGCCGGTGACTTCGCTTTGCCCATCACCGGTCGGGCCGCGCCAATCCGGCCAATTGGCATTGTCACTCGCTCCAGTGGCCTGGACGGACAACAGCATCATCGCCACAACCAGAAGAAATAATGATATTGCTTGTGTCTTGTTGCTCGTTGTATTGAACTTCATATTCGAATTCCTTTCTAATCGTGAATCCTGGGAGTTGATTTTTCGTCATCATCTCAACCGTTTCAGCGCGCAGTAGTCGCTTACCCTCCACGACGCTGATCTGGCTCAGTTTCTCCTGGGACATCCCAACATCCCGGGGCGAGCAGACCGACATCGGCTCTGCATATCCTCGGCGAGGACAAATGAAACACAGTATTATAGCTGCTACTCTGATCGTTTGGACCGTTCTCATCGAAATGCTCCTTTCTCCAATTTCTGCGCAGCCACTGACGTTGCAGCTCCCACGAACTGGCGTCTTGTCATTCCTGATAGCCAGTTTGCTCTGTTGTTCTTCTTTCCCATATATGACCTTTCCGCTAATCAGGGAGCCTTTTCCAGGAGCTGTGAGACTCGTCCCGGGCCATGCAAGGCATTCCCATCATAGCGGCTGCAACAAATGCCAGGACAAATGTCTTGGTCGAATGTTTCATTATTGTTCTCCTAAATGTGAATTGACATTGAATCGGCATTACACGTTCTAATGCCTATTATACATATTCCCAGTTTTTGAGCCACTGGTAGTTGGATCCCCAGACTGATTCATCGCAGGATCGCTGCCTGCAGGCGTCTCAAGTCGGCCAGGTCAGCTTCATTTTCGACGTCACTGTTTTGTAGGGCACGGCGCTTGCGGTTCTTCCAGACCCAGTGCTCGACGTACCCGTCTGCAAAGGAAAGATTGGAGCCGCCGCTGTGACGATAGGCGGGCACGTTTGACCAGTTATTTGCAGGTGCCGGATCAACCGTAAAACATGCGTCGTCGACGGTCTGCTCGTGCTCGTCCAGGAAGACGAATAGTCTCGCCTGGTTCCGGATGGCTGCGGCCTTGCGCACGACTGGCTGCCCGGTTTTGGGTCCACCGAGATTGGCATTCATCGTAGACGTTACAAAACACGTGGGCATCGTTTATATTGACTACTGCGCACCAACGAAACTCATCTCACCACTAGACAAAACCCTGTTATAGATCCGCACCTCGTCGAGCGTACCGGGATAGTACTCCGTCACACCTTGTGCTCCGCCGATCCACAAAGGACTCTCGGCTGTCAATGGAGCCGGATCAGAGCTGGTGTTCTCATAGATCATCCGGCCATCCAGATAGCCTCTTAAAGTGGTGGCATCGGCATCATGTGTCATGACGACAAAATGCCACTCTTGCGTAGCGCCGGGTGCCGCCGGCACATTCGCGTTGCCCGACGTGCTGCCGACACGGAAGTGCCATTGGTTCGAAGTGCTAATCCAGATGCCGTACGCGGAGTTGGCCCCAACATCCCTGTTCTTCGTAATGACGCCGGTCCAGGTTAACCTGGGAAGCTTTGTGGGCTGGGCCCACAGCGTCAGCGTCAGGTTCGTGGCATCGTTGAACCCGATACTGGCAGAGTGCGGTACCTGCACAACGTCGTCAATGCCGTCGACAACCAAGACAGTGCCCCTATACGCATCCTGCGCGAACCGGCCGTCAACCAGAACGCCGTCATTGCCCGCGCCGGAGCCATCCCGCGTGTTGTTCTCCATGGCGTAATACGCAACAAGGTTGTCCGTCCCGGGAGATTGCGGCCCTTGCGGTGCTATACGGTAGAGCGCAATATCGTCCACGTACACGGTCCCTGCAGCGGTCGCGCTGTCGACGCCAACAGTCAGTGTTGTGACGCTCTGCAGGTTCGCACCCACGGAGAGATCGATCTTCCACAAAGTCCACAGTGGTCTAGCCAGAGCGTCTGCATCGCCATCGTAGAGGACCTTGAGGCCGTTGATCTTCACGTACAACTGCCCCGTGTTGCCCGGGGTGCCGTGGAACCACAGCCCCAATGTCTGAATGCCATAGTTGTTCCAGTCCTGCAGAGTGGCAAACGTGCGCGTGGCCTCCGAATAGTTGGCGCCGCCGGTGTTGCTGTAGAACAGCGGCATCGACTGTCTGCCGCTGTGGACGGTTCCAGTTTCGGCATAAGGAGGAAGGTCATTGCCGACGAGCGCTCCGTTTGTCGGGATACCAAAACCGTCAATCCACGACTCGAATATCCTGTGGCTCTGGGGGTCGGGCGGGTCAATGTCATTGTAGGACTCGAAGTCATCCACAACCAGATACTCAGGGGTCGAAAAGCTCCAAATGTCTCCCTGCCAGATTGAGGGTGTTTCGGCTTCATTGACTTCATCGACCCGCCAATAGTAAGTGCTGGCCAGATCAAGGGCCGAGTTGTAGCCGGCGTCAGTGACTGTCATAACCGGAGCGATACCGTCTATCACGGCCTGCTCGTCGATGCTCACGTACACATCATGCGTGGCCGCCTCTCTGCCCGCCCGCCAGGCGAAGGTCACATCCGGGTCCACATCGATGGCGCCGGAATCCGGGGAGGGTTCTCTGGCGCTGACAGGTGTGTAGAAGAAGCGAACCTCACTGAGACCGCTCAGGGTGCTTGCCCAATTGCTGTTGGCGGTCAGCTTGACGTACTTTGCCGATGCGCCACCAAAATCAACAGTGGTGTTGTGTGAATAGCCGGACGTGCCCGGCGCCTGGGCAAACTCGTGAGTAGTGCCCAATGTTGTATAGTTGGCGCCATCGACCGAATACTCAATGGTAACGTCTTTGAAACCGAAGCCAACTGCCTGCTCAAAGCCGTCATTAGAGTTCCATACCCACAATTCATGGAGCTTATAGACCTGGTCGAACTCGAATTCGATCCAGGCCGGCTCCACAGAACCGACCACCCTGCTGAGCCACATGGTGTCCTGGGAGACATTGCCGTGCAATAACCCCCTATCATCCAGGCCCGAGCCGTTGACGGTATTTTCGGGGTCTTTACCCGGGCTGCTGCTTGAAGCGGTGGCGATAACGTTGTCGATTGCGTAAGCAAACGGCTCGGTGGTAAAACTCCATACATCGCCCTTGAATACTGTCGAATCCGGCGGGGCGTTGACCTCATCGACGCGCCAGTAGTACGTCGTTTCGAACGCGAGCCGCTGGGCAGGAGTATAGCTGGCGGCACTGAGGGTGACACCACCAACGCCATCGTCGACGTCGCCGAAGCTCTCACCGAGGTAAACTCGATGACCATTGAGCGCCGGTGCAAACTCTCCCGGCATCCAGCTAAGGGTTACGTCTCTGGGCACGTCAGTCGCCCCATTGGCCGGGTTCGGGCCAGAGGCCGCCGGCAGCACTGGAGCCGTCAGAAGGGCGAAGCTGTCCGGGTCCAGCTTCACGTTCGAGATCGCGACGCCGAAGAGGATTCCATCCCATTGCTCGCCGGAGGACCAGCCGGTATTGGCGATGCGGAACTGCGTCGTCGCGCCGGCCATATTTGCAG
>JADHXR010000189.1 GCA_016782865.1 Phycisphaerae bacterium | reverse complement strand
CCCTGCAAGAAAGAGCAGAACGACCTTTGTCACAGCAGGTCTATATTTATCTCTTTTTCTCACGGTGTGCTCTTTTCGCTGGCCTAACGCACTGAATCAGGGGCCGAGCGTCAGCGAGGTCCAACTGAAACCGCTTGTTCGATTCTCCTCAACTCCATCTTTCCTCCGCAATGTGACGAGAAGTACCTTCCGTAGAATCCACAGTTTCGCAGCGCGGTGGCAAGAATCTTTAGCCTGGAGGGGAAGTTTTTCTTCGCATATAGCCACTCGGTCTCAAAGACTCCTGGCTCATCAGGAAGGATCTCAAACCGTACTTGCTCGGGCAGAAACCCGGTTATAGGTTCCACAAAGGTTGACACAGTTTCTCCGGCCTTGATGGCACACTCCATCGTGCTCAACCAGATCTCGAAATCTGAGAGGTACTTTGAATGGGTTGCGTACTTGATTTTTTGCATTATTTTCGGATCGAACGTTCTGAATGAGTGTTTTGCGCGGTACGTGCAAATACACTCAAATCTCTTGTTGGCTGCTACTCTTTTTGACCTTTCAATGTCTCTGTGCTGTAACCCCATCCCTTGCATGACGGAATATCTATTAGAACCAACTCAGAGTCCTGTTCGGCTTCTATAACAAGGGGTTCTTCTATGTCGATGCGGGCCTGGTCTTTTGTCAGGAGGCCCTTCCCGTTTGCCTTTACCTGCCCCTTGGTCACGTAAATGAAAATCCGACGCCCTGCGGTTGTCTTGTGAGTCACCGTTTTGCCGGGTTCCAAGGCGCAACGGTAAATCGTGGCGTCGGTGTGGAACGTTACGGTTCCAGCAATGCCTTGCCCGGAAGCTACGGGAAGCAGTTGATTTTTCCACTGATCTGCTGTGAATGTCTTCTGGTCATATGTCGGCGTTAGACTGGATTTATCTGGAAATATCCATATCTGGTAGAAATGTACCGATTTCTCGGCCAGATTGAATTCGGAATGTGTCAGCCCTGTCCCGGCGGACATGCGCTGAACGTCCCCGGACCTGATGACAGTCTTGTTGCCCATGCTGTCTTGATGAGTCATTTCCCCCCCTAGCACAATTGTGATGATTTCCATTTCCTCATGCGGATGCGTCGGGAAGCCAGTTCCAGGCTCCACGACGTCGTCATTGAAGACTCGAAGTGCACCAAACTGGATGTTTCGGGGATCGAAATAGCTTGAAAACGAGAACAGCCAATAGGTTTTCAGCCAGCCAAAATCAGAGAAGTGTCTTTGCTTTGCATTGATGATTTGAATCATAGTCCTTTTCCTTTCTCATTCAGCCAACGTCGCGGATCAGGCGCGGCTATAAGCCGTCGCCTGCATCCGGCTTGTTGTGTGCCGGGCATGCCCGGCGACTTAAGAGTGATAGTATGATTTATAATGACACATATTTCAAACCAAAGTCTCGAGCCAGCCCCAACGGAGGCGAAGGCTAGCCGAGGGCAAGGGGAAACCGTAACGCCAACCCGAAAGAAGCCTAAGGCAAAGATGCGGGCGTAGCCTGTCCCGAGCTTGCCCGAGGGAAATAGCAAGCGGATCAGGCTCAGATACGTTGGGACGAGTCGGCAACACACGACAAAGTCCTCTATCCGTTGTCGTGTTGCTTCATCAGTACTTCAAATTCAGAGGTCAGGGCTTCAACCTGCAAAAGCTTCAGTGTTGAGGATTCCTTCACTAATTTGGCAGTCTTCCCAACAGTTTCCAGATCCACCGATGGAACGCGTGAAATGACTTGACAGGTTCGGCAAACATCAGAACACACTCACCATGAATTGCAGAGATACCATTCTCATCACATAGCTGGATAGCTGATTTGGATTCGGAGCCCTGTTGAATCCAGACTCGCCGGATATTGGCCTTGATAGCATGTTGGACTGCTTTTTCGGTCTGGTCTGGAGGTACTGCAATCATCACTCCACCAATTGGCTCCTCAAGATCCATCAGCCTTGAGCCAGGATTGTCTTCGTCCAAATACACCACTGAAACATTGTAGCCCTTGGCCCTAAGCTCCTTGTCAATGCTGCAACCATGTATCTTCGCCTTTCGCGATGCACGCACCAAGGCAAGTTGTTGTTGTCCAAAAAACTCATCAACCATTACACGTGAGGTCATGTATTCTCTCCTGCCTGTAAGGTAGTGTTATTTTGTTATTGTCTCTCTTCAAGCTCTGACAATTGGGAGATGCTGGCCTCAAAAACCTCTCCGAAAACTATGATCGGTAACAAGTTATATGCTTTTCCTGTTATCCCCCAGGCGAATTCACATAATTCCCTTCCTAAGCCCCCTATACACCACATTTTCGCGAGCACCCTAACTCGATAACACACAAATCTGCGTATTATCAAGAAAACGCGATAACACTGGAATGAGGAAGAGTGAAGTGTGAAGAGTGAAAAGTTACTTCGTTCCTCAGCTTTTTTGCTCTTCTAACCTCTTACCTCACAGCTCCCTCTTCTTCTTTCTTACTTTTCTTGACGATTGTTGTCACGATGGCGATCAGTTCGTTTCTCTCTTCGCTCTTCTTCCGGCGGTGTGAACAGCACACGCTGCCCTCGAAATTTACGAGTGGCAATTCTGTCACACGTCCTAATCATAGGCCATCGCGTCCGAAGGACCACCGAATTACAATAATCAATAGTCAATAATCAATAATCAATCGCAGATGGCTTTGCCATCTGCCTATACTCCGTCCCCGTCGGTGTCGCGTAATTCGCGGGCGCACCGGAGCGCCTTCACGTCTGGCTCGAAAATCGGGAAATGTTCACTATTAAGGAATATATACTGCGGCAGCCAGGTGTGCAAAAGAAAAAACGTGCCGGAAAGCGGAAATCTGGCTTCGGTTGGGGGGTGTTTGAAAAGACAATTGTGCCGCTTATGATTTGCATCATCGCGGTTGGTTGTGTTATAGTATGAAAGGCAAAGCTGGGCCTAGCCTCTGTCTGAAAACTCGATCTGGCTTCGAGCGGCTTATTTTCCGCCTGACTGCATCCGGCTGCATCGACGATGAAACCAATATCGCCTGCTTCGCCGTCTTTGCCAGGCGAAAAACCGCTCGCTCTCGGGCCGACGATGGAGTTTTCAGACAGAGCCTGACGAAACGTTGGCTGGGAAGCACTTTCACTTAAGAGACGAGGCGACCCGTCATGCTCAAACCGAAGGGTTTTACCTTAATAGAGCTTCTGGTGGTGATCGCGATTATCGTGCTGTTGACGGCGATATTGGTCCCCGTCCTGAGTACGGCCAGGAAACAGGTTCAGGGGACCGTGTGCATGGCGGCGCTAAAGCAGTGGGGCCTGTGCTATCAGCTATATGCGGCTGATTATGATTCCAGGCTTCCATTCTATATGGGCGGCACTGTCAACACCACCTACATGGAGACATTGCGGCCTTACTATTCCGACACCGATAAGATGCGCACATGTCCTGCTGCAACCAAAGTCTTGACAGGCAATCCGACCGGCCTTCAGGCCCAGAGCTATTTCGGGTACACACGTAATGCGTGGCAAATCGATGTGGCCCAGGCAGGGTGGATGGCGGACACCGACTGGGGAAGCGGCAGCTTCGGAGAGAATTCCTGGATTCGTGATGTGCTTGAGCAGGGCGGCGCGCAGTCTTCTCCCCATCTCGGCAAGACCTGGATGACCATAGATGCCGGCAACATCAAGGACGCCCCGTTCATTGCAGACGCCAGGTGGAATAATGCCTGGCCCACCAATAGCCACCCGATTCCTGCAAGCACAGCGGCCGAGGAGCAGATGTACAACATAGGCAACTGGTCGCAAATAGTCTGTTATGTCATGAGGCGGCACAAGGACGGTGTCAATGTCTGCTTCGGCGACGGGACCGTCAGGGGCGTGCGAGCCGAGGACCTTTGGACCCTGAGATGGAATCGAGAATCCAGCCGTACCGACGTTGGCGATGCTCTCCATTGGTTGACGCGCTGGTGATTCGCCTGAGCAATTATTTGCGAAGAGACGAGTCCGGTCTTTAAGTTATGGTCTTGCCCGACCTGGTTGTCGTATCGAGCGAATAGAAGGGGTCGTTGTTTTCCTCGATCCAGCGGTCGAGCTTGTGGGATAGCTCGGCCTTAACGTCGGCAAACCTGCGGTCATTAGCCAGATTCTTCAATTCGTGCGGATCATCTTTAAGGTCGTAGAGTTCCTCGCCGTGGCGGACATACCTGTTGAACTTGAAGGCGTGCGTGCGAATCATGCGGATTGGATTTACCCATTTCTGTTTGCTGTAGTATTGTCCGATCACGAAGTCCCTCGTTTTCTGTCCCTTTGAGCCTGTCAGCGTGGGCGTCAGCGAGATTCCGTCGCACGTGACGGGGATGAGGCCGCAGAGGTCCCGGATGGTAGGCGCAATGTCGACGTTGACAACATCCATATCCGTGATGCGTCGGGCTCCGGCTGACCCGAACCGCACCGGGACGCGGATCATCAGGGGTATGCGCACCATGTGCTCGTACATGAACGGGCCCTTGTAGATCAACTTATGATTCGTGTCCATATCGCCGTGATCTGAGGTGACAATGATGACAGTGTTGTCCCAGAGACCCTGCTTCTTCAACTCGTCAAGAACGGCACCGACATTGCTGTCGTATAGTCCGGTCTTAGTGCGGTAACAGTCACGGTATTGCTCCCAGACCTTGCGGTCTTTGCCCCAGATGACTTTGCCCTGATCCTCCAGCATGAACTGTTTCTGGACCGAAGGTTTGTCCTTCAGCGTTTCACCGTACCAGGAGGGGGGCAGAGCAATATTCTGGGCGGCCTCCCTTGCACGGTGTCGCTCGAAAAGGTAGATGTCGTGTGGATTGTTGAACGATACGAACAAGGCAAACGGTGTTGTCGATCTGGCTGATTGTCTCAGGAAGGTGACGGCGTCGGACTCGGCAGAGCGATCATTGATCTTCAAGTTGCTCCGGTCCCACCCTTTGGTCGCGATCTGGTGGTCGCCAAGGTGCCATTTCCCGAAATATCCCGTGCGGTAGCCCGCCGATTTCAGCTCAGATGCAATCGTTTCCTGTATGAGACTTTTGCCGCCTGCGGCGCCGACATTTCCCATGACGCCGGTCTTGGTCGGATAGAATCCCGTCAGAAGAGAAGACCGGCTCGGCGAACACTGGGGTGTTGTGCAGAAGGAGTTCTCGAACACGAAGCTTTCTCTGGCCAGCGCATCGAGATGCGGCGTATCGAAAAAGGAATCCATAAATCCCATTGCGTGCCAATGTTGCTGATCGGAAAAGATCAGGAGGATGTTGGGTTTGGCACTCGCACTATCCGCCAGTGCGCCGCCGGTCAGTCTGGTTGCCAGAGCCGCGCCGGCAGCCAGGGTTCCCTTGACAAACCTACGACGAGATATCGAATGTTCATTCATGTTGCGTATGCCTCCCGAAACCGATCTAATTGTTATCTACTTCTCGCTTTTGCCTAATCCGAATTGTGATACCAGGAACTTCTCCATCCGTTTCAGAGCCTCTGTCCTGTCGGGCTCTTTATTGAACCATGCATGTGGTTTGTCCTCGTAAAGTTGAAGTTCTGCGTGGACACCGACCTCCTTGAGTCGATTGAAGATGGCTACCGCTTGTTCATGTGATACGCACCTGTCCTCGGTTCCGTGGAGAAGGAGCGTGGGGGTAGCCTTGCCGTCAATACGCTTGATCGAAGACAGCTCATCATACTTTTCCGGCATTTCCTCAGGGGAGCCTCCGATGAATTGTCTCATCGCATCAATGAGGCTCTTCTTTTCCACGAGGTCCCACATGTCGAATTCTCCGTTGAACAGAACCGCCGCGTTGGCATGGCTCGCGAATTTCCTGTGGCCTCCGCTACCCTCATATTCCTTTACGCTCGCCGTTGTGGCAACCATAGACGACAGATGCCCCCCGGCCGAACCTCCGCAGACCGCGACGCGCCGCGGATCTATGTTGAGCTTCTTGGCCTGAGAGCGGACCCAGCGAATGGCACATTTCGCATCCTGGAGGGCCGCTGGGAACCTGGCCTCTCCTGAGAGCCTGTAGTCAACGCTCACCGCGAAGAAGCCGTACTTTTTCGCCAGGTAATCCGAATGGTAATGAAACTGGCTGGGCGATCCGAACTTCCACGAGCCACCGTGCAGGAAGACTATCGCCGGGCGGGGCTCGCTTGGGATTTTCTTCGGAGTGAACACATCTGCTGTCAAATCTCGCTCGCCTGCTTTTCCGATGATAACCTTGGATCGAAAGAGCACGCCCTGAGATACTTCTGGGGGATTCTTCGGATGGACCTCGGTTTTGAGGGACTCGAAATAAGCTTCATCGAGCGTTTCATCACGCGGCTCACCGACAAGAGGTTCTACAGCCACGCAAAATGCAGATGCCATGATGGCAGCGTAAAGAATTCTTGGTTGCATCTGTCCTCCTTTCTACGTTCGATTAACGATAACGTCCGGGGGGCGACGAGGATCCCCCATTAACAGATATGCTAACCGAAAATCGTTTCGATGACTACCGCAATTGCTGTGATTTTCCTTATGGTCCTGGAAGCGGCGCGAAACGGCAAGCACCTGTACTACGAAAAGCCCATAGGCTGTAGTTCTGCCCCGGCGAAAGTGCTTCGTGACTGCACGGAATCTTAGTGTCACGTGTATTGTACGTCGCCAGCCATACCTACGACACCGGCTCAATACCCTGTAATCTCTTGGTGCCCATTGGGCACAGTGGATGGTCTTTACAGAATCTGCAGGTAGAGAGCGCGAAAAGTTTCGGGTATTGAATCGCAGCTACTGCGTGCAGCAAGGCCTCTGCCAGCTGAAGGACAAGCTGTCATATGCCCAGGCACTCCGCTGACGCTGCTCAGTTCTGATCGAGCACGAAACACATGATTGATTCTCTCTTTTCCTCCATTTCTTTCGAAGGGAAAAGAGAGAATCTGTATCCGGTGATACTAAAGCAAGATTTCAAAACGTACAATGCCCTGCAAGTTCAACTACATCGTACACATCGAGGACTGCCGCCAGCCGGTCGCCCACAGATTCTGTGAAGGAGACTCTTTTTGGTCTTTAGGAGAAGACATTTTTTTCCCTTGCCCTTCGTATACTATGGGCAGGGGAGAGAAACAAGTCCAGCGAGAGATTTGCCCTAGCATCGAGTGGAGGCTCTTCAAAAGCCATGCTACCAATGAACGACTCGCGTGGATTCTGTGACGCCGAGCCGGTGCGGACCGACTGAGATCGGCAAGGCAGACGGAAACTTGACAAACCTGATTCGTCTGGTAGTCTCTACTGGCATGAGAACGAATTGCATATTCCTGATCGGATCGTTGCTCCTGCCAATGGTTTCCTGCCGTCAATTGTCTACAGCCCAGGTCGAGAAAGTTATTTTTCAGGAAAGCTTCGACTCCTATGCCGACAGTTCGAACCTGCCGGCCGGCTGGTGGCGTGAAGGTAGCAAAGCTGTTCGAATCGAAAAGGGCCGTCTCCGCGCCGACGCCAATCTGGACAACAACGGCGAGGATTACGGCACATCAACCATCTGGCTGGACAGGAACTTTGGTGGCTGTCTCCGCGTCGAGTTCGACGCCTGCATTCTTGCATCCGACGGTGACAAGAACAACATCAATTTCTTCCTTCTTTTTTCTGACCCTGCGGGCAGGCCTTTGCAGCAGACGAGAGACGAACGCGCCGATGGCCAATACGGCAAGTATCACACACTCAACGGCTACGTCATCACGTTCCTGGCCAACGGCGAGCCCGACAAGGCGCGTTTCCGAATGCGCGACGACCCCGGGTTTAACCTCCTGCAGGAGGAGTTTGCCTACGAGTGCAAACAGAACAAGACGTATCACATTGCCATCGAGAAGAGGGGCAACAGAATCACGTACGCGGTGGACGGTATCGTCTATCTTGATAAGGTCGACGATGCCGCCAACGGCGAGCACAAATCGGGAATCATCGGCTTTAGAACCTGGCACACCGATCTGTGGTGGGATAATCTCAAGGTCACTCGGTTATAGCGACACGAAAATGCAGAGGTCAAAAATAAAATATCAAATATCAAAATTGATGAGCCGCTTCGCGGACTGTTTTAGAAAGCATCCCGCCTTGCCGGGATTCCTTAATTTTGCATTTTACATTTTGATTTTTGTTTTCTCGTTGAGTGTGGCAAGGCCATCGTCTCAGGCTATTCACCCGGCGACAAGACAGTCCGCGTGGCCCTGGGGCGGTATCACGGTCGACGCCAATCCGCCTTCGCTGCTGTGGCCGGCCGTGAGGGGACAGGACGTCCGTTACATGGTCCGGCTCTCACAGGACTGGCGTTTCCCGGCTGACAGGACCACAAGATCGAAGGACCTGCTCTGGGCTATCTTCAATCCGCACAAAGAGCTTGCGCAAGGCACATGGCACTGGCAATACGAGGTGTTAAAAGGGGAGAATATTCAGGACAAGTCCGAGGTCTACAGCTTCGCCGTGACTGACGCGACCAGAGAATATGTGACCCCTTCGACCGAACAAATGCTCTCGGCCTGCCCCGGGAGCCACCCGAGAATTCTCATAACGGCAGGTGAGCTTACCGCTTTTCGCAAGCGCGTGAAGAACTCGCGGCCAGCCAAAGCAATCGTCAGTTTAGCTAACAGATATGTCGATCGAGAGCCACCCCCCGAGCATTCGGGCAAGCCCGGCCAAAAAGGCAAAGACACCTTCGAGCAGAAGAATTTTGCGAAGTGGGCCAGCAAGGCCCTGGGTAACCAGCTCAGCACATCGACGTCCGCCTTGGCAAAGGCCTACATCATCACGGGTGACAAAAGATACGGCCGGCAGGCGATCCGCTACGCCGCGCACGTAGCCGGTTTCGATCCCGACGGTATCACCAGTCGCAAGGTGAGCGACTTCGCCGACGGGACCTGCCTGCGGGCAATGGCTCTTGCTTATGACAGTTGCTTCGACTTGCTCAGACCGCAAGAGAGGATCAAGCTTGAGGATGCAATTGCCGTCCGGGCCGGCAGAATGTTCGCCAGTTGGCGCAACAACCTCGAAACGAGAGTCTTCTCAGCCCACATCTGGCAACATATCCTCCACGAATTTGCCGAAGCCGCATTCGCCACGCTCGGCGAGATCGAAGAGGCCGAACTTTGGGCCTCCTATGTCTATGAGCTTTGGCTCGCTCGCGTCCCGCTGTTGGGCGGCGAAGACGGCGGCTGGGCAAACGGCAACAACTACTTCGGCACCAACTTTGTCACCCTGGTCTCGATCCCAACATTCTTCGAGCAACTGACCGGCGCAGATTTCTTCGCCCACCCGTGGTATCGCAATTCGATCTACTATATGATCTATACCTGGCCGCCCGGCTCGGGTCCTGACGGGTTCGGCGATGGCTGCGAACGACAGGAACTGGCTCCACTATCCCGTCTGGCGTTCGCCGACATCCTCGGTAGAAGATTCGGCGACCCTTATGCCGGCTGGTATGTGCGCGAATCGCTCAAGCCGCTTGGGGCGAGCCTCCGAGACGATAGCTCCCAGAGGTGGCACCGCCTGCGAACCTCAGACGATTCGGCAGCGCCGGTGCGTTCATCGTTCGACCTACCGCAGGCCAGGCTGTTTGGTGACATCGGCGTCGTCGCCATGCACACGGACCTTGCGAACACCTCGAAGAATCTTATGGTGGCCTTTCGCTCGAGCCCTTTCGGATCGTTCAATCACGCGCATGCCGACCAGAACTCCTTCAATATTCTCTTCGGCGGCAAGCGAGTGTTTTCCAACTCGGGCTATTACATCGGTTACGGTGACGACCACTTCAAAGGCTGGTACATACACTCACGCGGACACAACACAGTCCTGACCGATAACAAAGGCCAGTTAACCGGAACTCCCGACGCCTGCGGCCAGATCATCCGATACCTGCACGACGAGGCCATTACCTACTGCCTCGGTGACGCATCGAATGCCTATGGAGACGCCGGACTGACTCTATTTCGCCGGCATGTGGTATTGCTTAGACCGTCGACAGTAGTCATTTACGACGAACTCGAGGCCGACCACGCCGCACAATGGTCCTGGTTGCTGCACTGTGAGGACAGGATATCAGGACTAATGGAGGACTAATGGGAGGACTAATGGGAGGGGAGGACTAATGGGAGGACTAATGGGACTAATGGGGGACTAATGGGGCCCTTAAGTTATAAGTTTATTCTTGCCTGATGCCCCAATTTGTGTTATTGTCTCTGTCATGGCTAGGCCATGAGAATAGAAGGTCACGTCCTAATTATTCATTTTCGAGCGAAGTTAAATAGGGACGCACCCTATTTTATTTTAGGGGACAAGCGGGGGTTAGACATCAAAATAACAATTAGGCCTTGACAAGTCTCGATTGACGTAGAACAGAATTTAGAATACAGAATACAGAATACAGAATACAGAATACAGCATTCAGGACAGGAGCCGCGGAGAGCGAGTGAATTAGAGATTAGCGAATTGGTTAATTGAAGATCTTCTTCGGCATCCTTTGCGTATCTTCTTTACGAGCTTCGAGAATCCAGCATCGACTGTCCAATCACCAATCTCTAATCCGCTCAAGCACTCAGGCTTTGCCGTGAATCTGGCTTCGGCTGGGGGGTGTTTGAATAGGTTTTGAGCATCGCCGAAGGCGATTGCGCATAGTCCCACCGAATCACGACCGAGTACACGTACGACAGCGTGGGCAACGTAGCGACGGTGAAGGACCCGCGGGCCCATACCTCTACGAATCAATACTACAACTCACGCCTGCTCAAGAAGGTCATTGCGCCCTCGCCGTTCAGCGACAACTACTCGATTCACTACGAATACTACGACGACGGCAAACTAAAGCACGTCAAGCAGAACACCTCCGAGGACGGATGGGTCTACCATCAATCCATCAAGTACAATGCCAGGGGCCTGAAAAAGGAGGTCAAGGGCCCGTACAAGTCCGGCCAGGACCTCGGGATCAACCTTACCAAGTTCGAGTACGACGCCCTGGGCCGTTTGACCAAGGTCACCGACGCCGAGAACAACGTTACCGAGACGAGGTACTATCCGGACAATAAGGTCTGGAGGGTGATCGACGCCGAGGACCACAACAACGTCACCAACACCTACGACGCCAACGGATATCTAATAAAGGTCGAGGACGCCAAGGGCAACGCCACCGAGTACGAATACAACGGCTTCGGAGGGCTCAAAAAGACCATTTACGCCGACGGCACCTGGACCGGGCCGACCTACAGCTCGATCAGGGAAACGAGGTCGATCAGGACCCGTGCCGGAGACACCATCACGACGTGGTATGACCACCTCAATCGCATCAAGAGGAAGGTCATACCCGAGGGCCAAAACCAATACCTGGACATAAAATACAGGTACGACCTGCGGGGCAGGCTGACCGAGACATACGAGTACAATACCTCCTCACCCGACAAGGCCAGGCTCATCAGGAACAACTACGACGACGCAGGCAGGCTCACCAAGGTCGAGTACGAGGGCGGCAAGGACGTCTCGTACGAATATGACGCCGCAGGCAACCGCACCAAGCTGACCTATCCGGACGACACCTATATCACCTACGAGTACGACAACATCAACAGGCTCACAAAGATCAAGAACCAGGGCGGCTCGACCCTGGCCCAGTACACCTACGACTCGCGGTCCCGCCGCACGGACCTCGATTACCTAAACGGCACGACCATCGACTACACATACGACGCCGCAAGCAGGCTGACCACCATCGACAACGGCACCGACAACGACGACCACGACTACGATTATACATATGACAAGGTGGGCAACCGCCTGACAATGCTGGTCAACGGCACCGACACCCACAGCTACACCTACGACGATATCTATCAGCTCACCGAGGTCGATTACCCCGGAAGCTACTCTTTCAGCGACGACACCACGTTCAATTACGACGACGTGGGCAACCGCACCTCCGTGGTCGAGAGCGGCACCACCAATTACTCGGCCAACAACCTCAACCAGTACGACTACGTCGGTTCGGTCTACTACGATTACGACGAGAACGGCAACACCACCTACGACGGCGTGGCCTACTACAGCTACGATTCGGAGAACCGCCTTACCTCGGCGACCAACGCCGACGGCTCGACCGGCGGAGTGCTCAACGCCGCGCTGGATAATATGGACCTGACCTTCACCACGGGCGGAGACGCCGACTGGGCCCCTATCAGGCCCGACGCCCATGATCCGAATTACGGAGGCCCGGACTTCGGCAAAGAGCGGCGTTATCGGCGCCAACGACGAGTCGTGGCTCAAGACCACGATGTACGGCGAAGGCACGTTCAAGTTCTACTACAAGAAGGACGCCGGGACTAACGACACCTTCCGTTTCAAGATCGACGGCTCGACCAAGTTCTCCGTGTACAACAGCAGCAAGAGCTGGGAGCAAAAGACATATGTCATCACGGAAGTAGGCCTGCACACCATGGAATGGCTGTACTTCAAAGGCTCCAGCGGCACCACCGACGACGGCGGCGCATGGGTCGACCGCATCGAGTGGACGCCCAGCGGCCAGAACTCGACGTCTCTGCAGGACGGCCTGGACACCACCTGGCCCGTGGTCACAGCGGGCGACGCGGACTGGTACAATTATTCCGATTACGCCTACAGCGGAAGCATTTACGACGACGAGGTTTCCCAGATGGAGGTGACCGCCGAAGGCTCGGGTACGGTCTCGTTCGACTGGGGCGTCGACTCCGAAGAAGGCTACGACTACCTGCAGTTCTATATCGACGGGACACTCAAGGACGAGATCAGCGGATACGTAAGCTCGCAGTCGAAGTCGTACAGCGTCGGCTCGGGCACTCACTCGCTGCTCTGGCAGTACATCAAGGACGGCGGCGGTGGAGGCTCGGACTATGGCTGGGTCGACAACCTCCAGGGACCGGGCACAGAACCCGATCCGCTCGCCGAAGCGATGGACAGCAGTCTGACCTTCACCACGGGCGGCGACTTGAGCTTCTCCGGCAGCAGCAACAGCCCGTACTACTACGACGGCGACGCCGCCCGCAGCGGCTACATCGACGACGACGAGGAAACCTGGATGCAGACGACCTATACCGCCAGCGCCGGGGACAAGGTCTCGTTCTTCTGGAAGGTCTCGTCCGAATCGGGCGACGACCTCAAGTTCTACATCGACGACTCGCTCCAGAACAACATCAGCGGAGAAAAAGACTGGCAGAAGAAGTCATACGCCCTCAGCGCAGGCTCTCGCACGCTCAAATGGGTCTACGCAAAGGACAGTGCCACCTCCGAGGGCGACGACTGCGGCTGGGTCGACGGGCTGTACGTAGGTC
>JADHXR010000188.1 GCA_016782865.1 Phycisphaerae bacterium | reverse complement strand
CAGCGGGCTTTCGAGCTGTACGGGCGAGGACATCGCGCATCTTAACAGTTTGCCGAAACTTAGAAGTCTGACCTTGATAGGCGACATAACCAATTCCACCCTGGCGTCTCTGACGGGCCCCTTGTCTCTGGAGTCGGTCAGCGTTGACACCGACGAGCCCATCCGCAAGGAGACGGTGACCAATCTGACGAGAAGTCACCCTGTGATCGAGTATATTCACATAAACGAACTGCAGAAGGTGCCGACTCGCCCCCCACAGGAGCGAGAACCCACCCGAGTCAGTCAACCTCGTACGAATCGGCGGGCCCCGAGCCGGCGCCGTTAGGCCCTCCATTCGAGCAAGTGCCCGGCAGTAATGCTCCTGAGGCTTGACAGCCCACCCGGCACTTCATACACTCTTACGTGGCTTTCCATGGATTGAATGAGAATGGCTGCCTGCAAGGAACAACCAGGAATTGAAGGGGACAAGACAGATGAATCGACGTGATTTTCTAAGATTAACCGCAGCCGGTGCGGCGGCGCTTTCGGTGCCGAATCTGGCCTTTTCGGGTGACTCGTCAAAAAAACGACCCAACGTGCTGTTTATGGCGATTGACGATCTGAACGACTGGATCGGCTGCCTGGGCGGACATCCGGATGTCAAGACGCCCAATCTCGACAAACTCGCCGGCCGGGGCGTGCTTTTTACCAACGCCCACTGCTCGGCGCCGGCCTGCAATCCTTCGCGGGCCAGCCTGATGACGGGGATTCTGCCGTCAACGTCGGGCGTCTATCATAACCCCGATCCGTGGAGGAACTCGCCCGCTCTGAAAGACGCCGTGACTATTCCCCAGCACTTCATGGCGCACGGTTACAGCGCCGTCGGCGGCGGCAAGATTTATCATGGGGGTTTCCCCGATCCGCCTTCGTGGCAGAGCTACTTCCCCTCCCAGAAGAACAACAAACCCGACGATCCGGTGCCTGCGAATCGACCAGTCAACGGGATCCCGAATACATCGCATTTTGACTGGGGCCCGGTGGATGTGCCGGACAGGCAGATGGGTGACAGGCAGGTCGCCGCCTGGGCCACCGAGCAGTTGCGAAAGAAGCATGACAAACCGTTCTTCATCGCGTGCGGCTTCTTCCGGCCCCACCTGCCCTGGTACGTACCGACGAAATATTTCGACATGTACCCGCCTGATAAGATAACGTTGCCGAACGTCAACGAGAACGACCTCGACGATGTCCCGGAGCTGGGCAAGAAAATGGCCAAGCCCCAGGGCGACCACGCGAAGGTCCTCAAGCACAAACAGTGGCGAAAGGCCGTCCAGGGTTATCTTGCGTCCATCACGTTCGTTGATACCTGCGTCGGGCGCGTGATCAACGCTTTGGACAGAAGCGCCTACGCCGACAACACCATCGTCATCCTGTGGAGCGATCACGGCTGGCATCTCGGCGAGAAACTCCACTGGCGCAAGTTCTCACTCTGGGAGGAAGCAACTCACAACGTCCTGATGGCGGTCGTCCCCGGCGTCACCAAACCGCACCGGCGATGCCCGAGGCCCGTCACTATGGTGGACATCTATCCGACGCTGATAGAGCTGTGCGGACTGACTCCGAAGGCCGAACTCGAAGGCAAGAGTCTTGTGCCGTTGTTGAAGAATCCACAGGCAAAATGGGACCGACCCGCGCTGACGACGCATGGTCGAAACAATCATTCGCTGCGCGGCGAGCGCTTCCGGTACATCCGTTACAGCGACGGCACCGAGGAACTCTACGACCACGAGAAAGACGCCCTCGAATGGACCAATCTCGCCAATGACCCTAAATACGCTGCGGTCAAGAAGGAACTCGCCAAGTGGCTGCCAGGGAAGAACGTCCCTGACGTGCCGAAGAACAAGGGCAAGAAGAGTTGATCGATCCGGCGAATTTCCTTGACGCGAACCCTGCTGATTTGGTATAAAGAGAGAAGGACAATGCTGTGTCCGCGCAAAGTGGACGTCCGGGTATTCTTGTCTTTGCCGTGGGCACAACTCTCGTGGTTTTTGCATTAGGCTCTGTCTACAAGGACACGGCGATTACCTTCGGCTGGCTTCCGGGGATTGACGCAATCTCACATGATGTATATTTCGGCGACAATCTTGACGATGTCAATAACGCCACCGGCAGGGTCCCACAGGCGACTATAGGCTACAGGCCCGGCCCTCTCGAATCAGGCAAGACCTATTATTGGCGTGTCGATGAAGTCAACGATACCCATCCCGACGGTCCGTGGGTGGGTAACGTATGGAGTTTCAAAACGGGTGATTTCCTTGTTGTAGATGGCTTCGAGTCCTACGACGACATTCGGCTGTATCGGTAGGCTCAAAGGCGACTGACTCGGCGTTGCAGGAGGTTCCAGAGGGAGCCCAAGTTCGTAACGAGGAAGTTCAGCCGGTCAGATCGAACACATATGTTGATCAAAAAAAAACGAGAATTCTATTGATCTGCCCGAACTTCTCTGATATGCTGTGGCATCATGCCGGTAGGAGGGTATGAAAGGACAGGACGGGTGTACGGGGAGCAGGGTTAGTGCCGATTCTCCAGACCCGTGATGGCTGTATGGAGCAGTCGTTCCTTACATACGAGGAGATGGATATGGCCGTTTTTAAGGAGAAAAACGGGGTGCCAAAAGCAGGCGGCTGTTTGCGCGGACGGACAAGCGCGCGAATTCGGCCCGGCCTGCCCACTTTCGAGCAAAGCATTTCCCCACATCCCCATGTAGTCCGCGATTCCGCAAACGAGCGGAACGTGCGCGCGGCTGCAACTACATCTGACGGCTCTATCCGAAAAGGAGGTGAAAGCGAGAGAAAAAGCTGACGGCAAACCTGTTCAAATAAAAAGGAGAACAAAATGAAAAGGATTTCAATCTCAGCGATAGCATTGTTGGTGGCCTTGGCCGGTGTGGCCGAGGCGCGGCAAGTTTACGATTACGGCTACGGTTACAGCTCCAACCGTTACCGTGTTCGTTGGTCTATTTACAACCATGGTCTGATTTCCGGCGATCTTTACTACAGTCCCTACGCCTTCGGACCGGGCCGGTCGGGTTTGGTGGACGGCCGTACTCGATACTCTCCCTATGCTTTCGGGCACGGCCACTGCGGCCTGGTCGTTGACGACGGGGGCACTTACTCCGGCTACAGCCCCGCCTATCATTATGCGCGTCACAGTATTCGTCTGTCTGGCGCCGGCCACGGTCACGCCAACCAGGTTCGAGGGCAAAAGAGCTATGGAGAGATGATTGAAGCTCGCAAGGCCAGGACAATAGATCTGGCACAGGCCAGGCAACAAAAGAGCGCGATCAGAGCAAGCAATGGCAAGGAGATAATCGCCGGGTATCTCAAGGGCAGGAACATAGATTTCAAGGTGACGAGAATTCTGTGTGTCGAGGGCAGGATCGTCAGCGTCGATTTTCTGCTAAACGATGGCAATACGATTCTAAAGTACTGGAACCCCGCCGAGATGCAGTCCCTGGCCCAACCGCAGGGACGCAGAAGAAGGCTCTACGATAAATACGTCGAATCGTGGATCAGCTTCTGCGCAGAACACCTGAAGGCGGGCGGAAAGATTCACCAGATAGTATCGTCGGATGCCGATGAGATATTGGCCAAACTGCCGCTGTGCCCCGATCTGAACGGCGATGAAGAAGTCTATGCCCTCGCAACAGAGCCGCGCCCGTGAGGTGAGCGCCCAACCGTCCGTCAGATTTCGGGCGGCCTCGAGGCGAATCGGTAGTCTCCCGAGCCGACCGCAAAGACTGCATTGCGCCGCTGCACGCGCAGAAACCGCACGGCCGGCTCTTCGGCCGCGGGTGACTATCGGCGCCGGCGGCCGCCGCATTAACTCCTCGCGGTGGTATTGGCGGTTACTAGGCTCTGTCTGAAAACTCGATCTGGCTTCGAGCGGCTTATTTTCCGCCTGACTGCATCCGGCTCCATCGACGATAAAGCCAATATCGCCTGCTTCGCCGTCTTTGCCAGGCGAAAAACCGCTCGCTCTCGGGCCGACGACGGAGTTTTCAGAAAGAGCCTAGTTTGCGTTCGAGCCGCCGTAGATGAAACGCATCCGGCCGATATTGGGAATGATTCCGATCGGAGATTTCTCGAATGGTTTGAATCCGCTGGGCCAATAGACAAACAATGCCTTGCCTACCAGGTAGTCACGTGGGACGGTGCCGGTGCGGTAATCATCCAGCCCTTTATTCGCAATGCCGGATCTGTGCCACCATCTGCAATCCTCGCTGTTGGGACTGTTGTCACCCAATACGAAAAACTCATCTTCGCCAAGGACGAAGGCATCCTTGGTCGCCGTGCCGTACGCGCCGCTGTTGCCGTACTGTTGCTCGGTGTAGTGAATATCCCTGAACATTGCTATGTGTGAGAGCGTCAGTTTGCCGGAGCCGAAGATTTCGACGCGAGGCGCGACGTCTCTCATTATCCTGCCCACCTCTCCCGGGCCGCGGCCCAGATCGTGCGTCCACTTGGTGTCGCCGTATTCGAACATCAATCGATGATCGACATTGGCAAACTTCATGCGTGTCTGCTTGTTGATCCCGGCGTTCTCAATCGGCACCGAATCCAGTTCCACAGTCTCACCGCCTTCTTCTTGTTTGGTGACGACCAATGTCCCCGACGATAAGCGGACCTCCGCCTTATAAGTTGTCTCATATTTGCTCAGAGCGATTCCGATGCTTGTCTGAGGACTGGTTGCGAGACAGGAGAAACGCAACATCAAATCGCTGCAGTACGGCATGTTTCCGTGTCCGTCAATTTCATCATAAGCATAGGTCGCCCTGAAGTCGTTGCCGATCTCAGTGTTATAGACAAGCGAATTGCTTCGGCCGGTCCGTCCTTCTGGTTGATCCAGGCGAAATACGGTCGGGCTCGTCTCGTCCTCTGTCACCCACTGCGAACCCCCGACATTCTCGAAGGGCTGTCGCCAGGCGTGACCATTGAACGAAGGCTCTCTCGGTCGGACGGGTTGATAGTCGTTGTCGTAGACCACCATCCACTGCTCATTCTGTATCTTGGCCGGCTTGCGGCTGATTTGCCCGTTGATATAGATGTCACCGTCGAGTATCTGTACCTTCTCGCCCGGAAGGCCGACCAGACGTTTGATGTAGTTTATCGAAGGCTCGGGCGGATTCTTGAACACTATCACATCCCATCGTTCGGGCTCTATAAACTGGTAGATACACTTCAGGACGAGTATGCGATCGCCGTTGGCCACCGGCATCCTTTCTTTCGAGTTATCGTGATGACCGCAACTGGGGCAGCGAGTATCAGGTGGCACGGCGAGCTGGGACGGAATCGTGTCCTCGGGGCATCCGTACTGTCTCGGTACGAAGCCATGGTCATAACCGTATCCGCACCGTCGGCATCGCAATCGAAAATGGGCCCCCTTGAGCGTGTCGGCCATGCTCCCGGTGGGGATGCGAAACGCCTCCATGACAAATGTCCTGAAGACAAAGGCCAATATGAAGGCGGTTATCAGCCATTCGAAAGTGTTTGCAACTTCGGCCGCCCTGTCTTTCTTCTTTTGAGACGGCTTGTCAGGGCCGTCTTTTGAAGTCTTATCTGGAGACATAAACGTCAATCCTGTCTTGGAACCTTGTGTCGGCTGTTTCACCAGCCAAAATAAAAATATTGATTATGCCTGCAAATCCTCTGCCGGTCAATGAAGTATTTTGCCTCGATGTTATTTTTGACAAGTTCGTGCAGATCAGACGCTAACCGCGGATCCCTCGCAGGCACACTATAGGTTTTTCGTCGCCCGCGAGAGGGGGCCGAAGATTTTTTTCTGGAAACTTAAGAATTTTGTGCAGAAATTGTTTGAGGTATCGAAGTCTTTGTTGTATAGTGAGTTGCAGTGTTTTGGTATTTATGCTTTGCCGGTTGGTTTTGTGGTCGAAACGGGAGGTTATCCCGCCGCAAAGTGCTGCTGAAACGGCGGCTCATTTGCGACAAAGTGTGCTGTAGCATATTATGGTTTGTTGGATGGTCGAGAAGAGTTGATTTGTTGTGTAGCATTCTTTCAGTGTGAACTAAAATACGGTTTCCCAATTGCCCTTTGCTGAAATGAGGTAGTCTATGGCAACAATCACGAAGAAAGAACTTATTGATCGAATAGCCGAGCGTACACAGGCAAAACGAGTGACAGTAAAGTGCATAGTTCAGGCATTCCTCGATGAGATAACGAACGAACTCTGTGAGGACAACCGGTTGGAGTTCCGGGACTTTGGCGTTTTTGAGACCAGAACAAGAGCCGCCAGAGTCGCGCAGAACCCCAAGACTCTCGAGCGCGTCAAGGTCCCGGCAAAACGAACGGTGAAGTTTAAGATGGGCCGGCTGATGAGAGAAAATCTTTGCGCTCCTGTTGTAGGATCGGCCAAGGCGAAGTAATCATTCTGGTGAGTTAGCCGTCGCCCGCAACGAGGCCCGGCCGGTTCCCGCGGCGAGTGAGAGAAGTCGAGGCGATTTGTGTGGCGCGCAGCAAATAGTCCGTTTTAGTTTGCAAAAGGAGCGTTTCATGTCAGACGGAACAGTTAAGTGGTTTAATCCGCGAAAGGGTTATGGATTTATCGCCACCACGGATGGCCGGGATATCTTCGTCCACTACTCCAGTATTTCAAGTGATGGATACAAAACTCTTGCTGAAGGCGATCCTGTCACTTTCGACGTAGTCGAGGGAGACAAGGGGCTAAGGGCGGAAAATGTAGTCCCCCAGGGAGCCTCTGCGGAAGCCTCTGGGGAAGCCTCTGGGGAAGCCTCGGAAAGTAAGGAAGAGTCGTAGAGCCGTTTTTTCTGTTTCGGGCCGAAAAGCGAAAGGCTGCAAAACAAACGTCGTTTCAGCCTGCCGTCGTGCCCGATTCAATCCTGAACGGCAACAGACGTGCCTGGCCGTCTTGCATTGCGCCGAGCACGGCTGTAACCGGTCGCAGGGTTCTGACATCTCACTGTTGTGACATGCTGCAATGAAGATGGCACATGAAATAGAAACCATGATTACGCAACAACATCAATCCGGTCTGAACTGCAACGTTCTTGTGCTCAACAGGCATTATATGGCGATCCGCATAGTCGGCGTCAGGCGCGCCTTTTCCCTGCTGTTCCGAGATCTCGCCGAGGTCGTCTCGCTCGAGGAGGGCAGATATTCCAATTACAATTTCGATAGCTGGTGCGAGGTCAGCCAACTCAGGCGCGATTTCGAGCCGGACGGGCACGACTGGGTCTCGACGATAAATTTCCATATCGCCGTGCCGCGCATAATCCGGCTGCTGTTCTACGACCGCCTGCCGCGAAACGAGGTAAAGTTCAACCGCCGCAACATCTTCGCCCGCGACAAGAACATTTGCCAATACTGCGGCAAGCGCTTCCCAACCAGCGAATTATCGCTCGACCACGTAATCCCGCGCAGCGCCGGCGGCAAGGCAATCTGGGAGAACATCGTCTGTGCCTGCACAGCCTGCAACGTCAGGAAAGGCTGCCGGACCCCGAAACCGGGCGGCATGAAGCTGATCAAAAAGCCCACCAAACCCCGCCACAACCCCCTGGTCCACATCCACCTCGGCCACAACAGATACAAAAGCTGGAAACAATTCCTCGACCACGCTTACTGGTCGGTGGAACTGAAATAAGAATACCTGCCATCCCGCCACAGTCATCCCTCGCCGACAAAACCTCGAAGATACGTGTGCCGACCCCGGATTGATCAAGCTGCGGGATTCATTGACATGGTTGGATCGATCTGATAACGTCTTAGAGGTTTCTGTTCTGTCTTGAATAGAGGAAGAAAAGATTATATGGCTCTCGCGCCTCCCAGAGTAGTTGATCTTGTACGAACTTTTGACCAGCATATAGAAGCATACCGCTCTCAGCAATATAACGAGATGCAGCTTCGCAGGGAATTCCTTGACCCGCTTTTCGAGGAATTGGGTTGGGATGTAGCGAACAAAGCCGGATACGCCCAGGCGTACAAGGATGTCATCCATGAGGATGCGATAAAGATCGGTGGCGCAACCAAAGCACCGGACTATTGTTTTCGCGTCGGCGGCGTCCGCAAGTTCTTTCTTGAAGCCAAGAAACCATCCGTTGACATCAAAGGCGACCCGCACCCTGCCTACCAGTTAAGACGTTACGGCTGGTCGGCCAAACTGCCGCTGTCGATTCTTACCGATTTCGAGGAATTTGCCGTTTACGATTGCCACATACGGCCAAAGCAGACCGACAGGGCCGACACCGCCAGGATCATGTTCTTCGCTTACAAGGACTATCTGGAGAACTGGTCCAAGATTGCGAACATCTTCAGCAAAGAGGCAATTCTCAAGGGCTCATTTGACAAATTCGCCGCCACTACAAAAGGCAAACGCGGGACAAGCACCGTCGATAGAGAATTCCTGGCCGAAATCGAGAAGTGGCGCGGTATGCTCGCTCGGATTATCGCGTTGCGGAACAGGACCCTATCCGTAAAGGAGATCAACTTTGCAGTTCAGCGCATAATCGACAGAATCCTCTTTTTGCGGATGTGCGAAGACAGAGGTATCGAGGACTATGGCCAGCTATTGAAAGTAAGCAGTGGTGACAGAACCTATCCCCGACTTTGCGAGATTTTTGAAAAAGCCGACCAGAAGTACAACTCGGGCCTTTTCCACTTTCACGATGAACCCGGCCGAGCCGAAGAGCCGGACGAATTGACGCCTAATATTATCATCGATGACACAGATCTGAAATGGATTCTGCATAGTCTCTATTATCCGCAAAGCCCGTACGAGTTCTCGGTCCTGCCCGCAGAGATACTCGGCAACGTTTATGAACAATTCCTCGGGAAAGTCATAACGCTTACGGCAGGTCACCGAGCCACCGTCGAGGACAAACCAGAAGTCAAAAAGGCCGGTGGCGTCTATTACACGCCATCGTATATAGTCGATTACATCGTCAAGAACACGGTCGGCAAACTCTGCGACGGCAAGACTCGGAGACAGGTTTCAAACTTGCGCATCCTCGACCCCGCCTGCGGTTCGGGCTCGTTCCTTATCGGCGCCTATCAGTACTTACTGGACTGGCATTTGAAACATTACACCGATAACGATCCTGAAACACACATAAAAGGCCGAAACCCGAAAATCTACCAGGCTCCCAGTTACTCTGAGATAAGCCATGAATCTCAGTCTCCGAATTACAAATTAACTGTCGCTGAGAGGAAGCGAATACTGCTCAACAATATCTTTGGTGTCGATATCGACTCGCAGGCCGTCGAAGTCACAAAACTATCGTTGCTGTTGAAAGTCCTCGAAGGCGAAAACCAGCAGACTATCGAAAACCAGTATCGACTCTTCCACGAGAGGGCCCTGCCCGATCTCGCAACCAACATAAAGTGCGGCAACTCTCTCATTGGCCCAGACTTCTACGACGACCTCGATGCCGAAGCAATCACCGATGACCTCCAGCAGCGAATCAACGCCTTCGACTGGCGCGCCGAATTCCCCAAAATCTTCACCGGCAGAAGTCCTGGCCTCGACGCCATAATCGGAAATCCGCCTTGGGGAGTAAAGTTCTCAGCCAGAGAACTCGAGTATCATAGAGAGAAAAACCAAGACATTATAGTGAGGATGATCGACTCCTTCATGTACTTCTTTTATCAATCTTGCAAGCGACTTAGCTCTTACGGTTTGCTTGGCATGATTCTCCCAGACGTCATCTTGTATCAATCCGACAATTTCAAACTTAGGCACTTCATTCTGAGCGGGTTTAGGATTCATGCAATGCTAAACATGGGTGACGTGTTTCACAAAGTCACTCGACCGGCTTCAATCCTCATTGTTCAGCAAGGTACAGCCTCTAATCACCAAATCGCAGTATCAGACCTCTCAAATCTGGGCAAGTTAGAGAAAGAATCAGCCCTATTCGAACCCTTCCGTGTCAGGCAGTTGTTACAGGTAGAACTGGAGCAAATACCTGGGAAGGTGTTTCAAACATCGCGGATTGAACTATACGGCATTGTCAACAAACTTAGAAGCATGCCTCACAAGCCACTCAAAGAATTTGTGGATCAGGACGGAATCCAGCGAGGCGTCAGCCCAGATCTTAAAGAAGCGTTCATTATTCCATCCAATGTCGTACACGATTGCGCCTTGGAAAGAGGCAAGTTGAAAAAGGTACTGACAGGCGGCAAACAAGTTAGGCGGTTCCATATCCAACAACCTGATCTATGGTTGATCTATACAACCCGGCATGATGACTTTTCTCGATTGCCCAATATTTGTGCATACATTGACACCTTCAGAGAGTCCATCACATGCAAAGAAGTCGCGCAGAAGAAGCACTCGATATACTCCCTCCACCGACCAAGAAAAGAGAGGATATTCCTGAAGAAGAAAAAACTCATCGGTGTGATAACGTACGACAAACTTGTAATTGCGCTGGATGAAGGCCAAGCCTTCGCAACTGACGGTCTGTACGTGTTCGCCACAGACGAACGGACCGACGAGAAATATTTGATGGGCATCCTTAATTCAAGGCTCTTCATATTTGTCTATCGCTTGGCAACCCTGGAGAAGGGCCGTGTTCTGGCGCAGGTTAAGCCGACCATCTTATCACAACTTCCCATTCGGACAATCGATCTTCATAATCATGATGAGAAAACCAAGCATGACAATATGGTTAAGCTTGTTGATCATATGCTCGATTTACACAAGAAATTAGCTGCCGCCAAAATACCGGACAAGAAAACGCGGCTGCAAAGAGAGATTAATACAACCGACAGGCAAATAGATAAACTGGTATATGAGTTGTATGGGCTGACAAGCGAAGAAATAGAAATAGTCGAGGGAAAGGACAAGTGACAAACAAGTTGCAGAGGACGGGGAAGCGAAGATTCTGTGGAAATCTGATTGACGAGAGCGGTTAGAAATCCTTCAAGGAGATAAATAATGAACAATGAAAATATGTTGAAGCAATTCGTGCATTCGTATGTCTATGCTCCTTTCTTGGGTACCGGTTTTGTTTTTGGGTTAATGTTGTTGTTTTACAAAGATCTTGATTCAACTCTCCGGACCATTTTAGTGCCAGCCATTGCTGTTTACATGATTGGCACTTCCCTCATTGGCTATATATACTCCGAACTGGACGTGATAAATTGTGTTAGGGCGGCAAAAAACGATCAAAAACCCGGGCCACAACCCCCGTACATTACCTGGATATTCCGGTTTCTCCATGGGCTCTGGTTTCTGTTGTTTGTGATCTATTCGTTCCGGAAAAGCGTACTATGAACATCCACGGAGAACAATACCCTTAGGGCGGGTGGCAGCCACTGAGGGAACACAGTGAGAGAAGTGCCTGGTTTGAGATGTTGTCAAATGATGTGGATTATGAGCCGCTTCGCAGATTGGTTGTAGTCTTTTCATCAGCCCAACCCACAAAGCCAGATTCCAGGATATTGAGCCGGACAGGCTTTGATCGGTTACGATCGGGCTCTGCCAACCATCTGGCTTCGGCTGGGGGGTGTTTGAAAAACCTTTGAGCATCGCCGAAGGCGATCCCGCTTGAAAATTCAAGAATCAAAGATAGAACAAGACTGTGCTAACATTACAGGAAAGTTCAACCGCCGCAACATCTTCACCCGCGACAAGAACATTTGCCAATACCGCGGCAAGCGATTCCCAACCAGCGAATTATCGCTCGACCATGTAGTCCCGCGCAGCGTGGACCGAAAAATGGTTGTTTTGTGGCTTGGATTCGCTATAAATAGAGCACTAACATAAGCTCGTTGCTCGCGGATTGCTTATAACATCCGCTGCAATAATCAATAATCAATTGTATGGGGCTAAGATATGACGGTATCGGTGGCGACAATGCTGGCCGACGCGCAGTGGTGGTCGAATACTATCAGTTATGAGATCGAGGGCAATACCATCTGGCGGTTCTTGCTCATGCTACTGGTAGTGGTCGCAGCGATGGTGGCCGGGCGGATCGTTCAGTTCGCTATCAGCGGCTATGCCGGGCGATTGGCGAGAAAGAAGGGCGAGAGCCCTGTGACGCTGCTGCTAAAGGCGATCGTCAGGCCGTTATATGTCGCTGTATTTGCAGGTGGTGTCTTTTGCGCCAAGATCCCGCTGTACTTCGACGACGAAAAAGGCATCAGTATGGCCATCAGCGACGGCTGGACGACGATTGCCCGGGTGGTGGCGGCCATTGCGGTGGCTTATGCCCTCTACCGGCTCGTGGACGTGATCGAGTACTATCTGGATCGCCTGGCCGGCAAGACGGAGACGACGCTCGACGATATGCTCGTGCCGGTGGTCCGCAAGGCGATGCGTATCACAATCGCCATCATTGCGGTGATCTTTATCATCGACAACATACTCGAACAGGACGTCCAGTCGATCCTGCTCGGTGCCGGGGTGGGCGGCGTTGCGATTGCTCTGGCGGCCAAGGATACGATAGCGAATTTCTTCGGCTCTATTACGATTTTTGCGGACCGGCCTTTCCAGATGGGCGAAATCGTGAAGATTGGAGAGCACCGAGGACCGGTGGAGGAAGTCGGTTTTCGGAGCACGCGGATACGCACGACCGAAGGGCATCTTGTCACGATACCGAACAGTTTGATCGTAAGCACGAGCGTGGAAAATATCGGCAGGCGTCCTTTTATTCGCCGGACGTCGAATCTGACCATAACCTACGACTCGGGTCATGCCAAGACGAGCAGGGCCGTTGAGATTGTAAAAGAGGTCCTCGCCGGCGTGCCCGAGATCAATACCGATCCCGACAGGCCGTCGAGGGTATACTTCAGCGATTTCAACGATTGGTCGCTGAATATCTATATGAGCTATTGGGTCAAACCGCCCGATTACTGGCTGTACCAGGAGGTCAACGAGCGGGTCAACTTCGAGATTATGAAGCGGTTCGAGGCCGAGCAGATCGAGTTTGCCTTCCCCACCCAGACGCTCTATGTGAAGAAAGACTAACTAATTGATTATTGACTATTGAAATAGAAAAACAGGATTCTAAATTCCAAACCAATAGTCAATCGTCAATAGAAAGCTTGTCCTGAGCGAAGTCGAACGGATAGTCAATTATCTTCTTCGGCAATCTTTCTCTCTGCTTTGGTGGAAGTCGGCTGCGGCCTGCTAAAGTTGGTTTCATCAAACGCGAGCTGCTCGTCTAACGACAAAGCCGGCTGTTGTAAGATAATCCGCGGAGTTATAAAAACAATCAGCTCGGTTATATGCTGCGTCTCACATTATTTGACCCTGATATGAAGAAATAATCTCATTTTATCTGCGTCTGCCTACCCCGCAATACCCCGCCCAAGAGAAGAAAATAAGTACCCCGCCTACCCCGCCCTTTGATTTCAAAAAATCAAA
>JADHXR010000187.1 GCA_016782865.1 Phycisphaerae bacterium | reverse complement strand
GGCATGTTCCGGTGTCGTTTTCCAGGCCCTTCTGCGCAACCCGCTCGCAGATCCTTACATATTGGGCATATCGAGCGGTGCCGGCTTGGGAGCGATGATCGCTGTCGTCAGCGGGCTGAGCTGGACAGTCTGGGGGCGGTCTCCCATAGCTGTTTTCGCATTTGCCGGAGCATCGGCAACGGTCTGGCTGGTGTGGTTCATCGGCCGGCTTACGGGCAAGTTCCACGTAACAGGCCTGCTGCTTGCAGGGGTGGTGGTCAACGCCTTCTTCTCGGCGGTCATAATGTTCATAACGTCGATCGCAAAAGCGGACAGGGTCTACGCGACAATGTTCTGGCTTATGGGCAATATGACGGCGGAAGATTTCCTCACACTGTGGGTCGCCGCCGGTTGCGTGGGTGGCGGGATGCTGGCGTTGTTCTTCATCAGTCCCCAGTTGAACGCTCTGAGTCTTGGCGCCGATGACGCCCGGAGTATGGGCGTAAACATCACGAGGACCCGTACGATTGCCTTCGGGATCGCAGCGGCAATAACCGCAATTGCGGTGAGCCTTAGCGGGCTCATTGGATTTGTAGGGCTTGTCGTTCCGCACGCGGTCAGGTTGGTGTTTGGCCCCGACCATCGCCAGTTGCTTCCGCTGAGCGGCATTGTCGGCGCGATGTTCCTGGTCGTCGCCGACACATTGGCGCGCGTCATAATTGCCCCGGCGCAGTTGCCGGTCGGTGTGGTGACGGCGATTGTCGGTGGCCCATTCTTTCTGATTTTGCTTGTGAAATACAGCAGAAAAGTCGGTTGGTTGAAATGAGCAGCATCGTGGAAGTCAACAATTTGAGTTTCGGTTATACTTGCGAGCGCACGATTCTCAAGGACATCAGCTTCGAGGTCAAACCAGGGACATTCCTGACGATCGCCGGTCCGAACGGGGCGGGCAAGAGCACTCTGCTGAATCTGATGTGCGGGATGCTGACGCCCGGGTCGGGAACTGTAAGAGTTGAGGCAGAGCCGATAGGATCATACAGCAACGAGGCTCTGGCTGCAAAAGTGGCGGTTGTAAGACAGGAATTCATACCGGCATTTGGCTTCACGGTGATCGAGATGGTGTTGATGGCAAGGACTCGTTATTTCGGCGTCTCTGGCTTCGAAAGCCGCGCCGACAGACAGGCAGTCAACGAAGCGCTCGAGGCGACCGATACGGCTCAGTTTGCCTTCCGCCTGCTCTCAAGCCTCAGCGGCGGTGAACGGCAGCGAGTTCTCATCGCACGGGCGCTTGCTCAGGACACTTCCATTTTACTTCTGGACGAGCCGACAAGCTTCCTGGATCTGAAGCACCAGGTCGGCATATACGATTTGCTCAAGGCCGCCCAGCTTGAGAAAGGCAAGACAATCGTCGCAGTAACACATGACATCAACCTGGCCAGTCAATATTGTGACGAGATATTGCTTCTTGGCGCCGACGGCAGTTATCACGCGGGCAAACCTGAGTCAGTTCTTTCCTGCGATCTGATCGAGAAAGTCTTTGACGTCGACGTCTATGTGGGCAAAGTCGGCCGGGAAAATTTCTTCATCCCCCTGGGAAAGCTTGCAAAAGACAGCCGAAAAACCGGCAACGGGCCTCCATTGCCGTGATCGTATCTGACGACTCCATAACAACTTACACATAAGTTGACAATTTGAGTTGACTAATCCTGTCAGGTCATCTATAATAATGGGTTTGAATTGAAATACTTAGAGATGACTGCTCATGCCTGGTGTGCTGTGGAATGTTACGATAGGATTCTACACGGATGCATGTGACATGGTTTAGCTGCAAGAAAGGTAGACATAGACGTGGCACTGAAACGTAAGAAGGTATCCAGAAAGCAAGTAAGCTCGACTCGGACCAAGAAGCGTGGTCTGACCGCGGCCGATAGAGAGCATTTTAGACAAGTACTGCTGCAGAAACGCAGGGAAATACTGATAAATGTAAACGAATTCGAAGACGAGGCCTTGAAGAAATCCCGGTTGGACGCCTGCGGGGACTTGTCGAGCATGCCGATCCACATGGCCGATATTGGAACCGACAACTACGAGCAGGAATTCGCTCTGGGACTGATGGACAGCGAAAGGAAACTGCTCAGAAAGATTGACGATGCACTGGTACGCATCGAGAAGAAATCTTACGGAATTTGCGAGGGAACCGGCAAGCCGATGTCAAAAGCTCGACTTGAAGCCAGGCCCTGGGCCAGGCACTGCGTCGAATATGCTCGAATGCTGGAGCAGGGCCTTGTCAGAGAGGAAGAAGAATAGACGCCAGGCATGGAACACAGATGTCCGGTCTGCCGCAAGACCGTCAAAACGTCAGTTCAAGGAATACCCGGAGCCGAGAGGTTCTTTCCATTCTGCTCTCGGCGGTGCAAGCTGGTGGATCTGGGCGCCTGGCTCGATGCCGAGTACAAGATAGTCTCCAAATCTCAGTCCGAAGAATCCGCAGAGCCATTCGATGCTGGCGAACCTCCTTCTGATGATGCGTGAACAAGGGGGCCGTTAGAGACAATTTCTTGGAGAATGTGTTGAAATCGGCCGACAATACGTTATATATGTTTTCGTTCGTTTTCAACCGGACTACCGGCAATTGCAAGTTTCTTGAAAGGAAGCGAAATGGTCAGCGGCAAGGAATCCACCCGACTATTTGACGATCTTCTCTTTCCGAAAATATTCCGCACATTCCGCATAGCCATCCAACCTACAAAGTTGATAATTGCTTTTCTGGCAGTAGCCGTCATTTGTCTGGCCGGCTGGGTCATGGATTTGAGCAGAACGGTCGTTGTCGGCACATACGGACCCAACAAGGTCGCGGAACTGGGCATTTATATGAATCGCCTTGGCGACCCCTGTGCGGCGACTCAGGCACACATCGACAAGTACAAGGACCAGGACAAAGGCGAGCGAGCGGGAGTGTTCTCGACACTCTGGCATTTTGGCTCGGCCAAGTTCCATGCGGCACTGGGCGAGTTGTTTGAGCTCAACTTCAAAAGTGTCGGAGAAAATCTCCGCGATTGCTTCAGGGCGGTCACGTGGGCGTTCAGGTACCATTGCATTTACTCTCTGATCTTTGTCACCATAGCCCTTGGCTTAATATCCGTCGCAGGCGGCGCGTTGTGCCGAATTGCCGCACTGCAGTTTGCGCAGGGTGAAAAGCCCGGTCTGACCGAGGCGATTCGTTTTAGCGTGAAACGCTTCACGAGTTTCTTCACAGCTCCATTGGCTCCGATCGGAATAATGCTTTTCATGGGATTGTTCATATTTCTCCTGGGGCTGGCAGGTAATATCCCGCAGGTCGGCGAGCTGATAGTTGTGCTGGGCATGCCCCTGGCTCTGATCAATGGTGCATTGATCGCGGTCATCTTGATAGGAGCTGTCGTGGGATTTGGCCTGATGTTCCCTGCTGTGGCCTATGACGGATCGGACTGCTTCGACTCTATAAGCCGTTCGTTCAGCTACGTATATGCAGAGCCGTCCCGGATGGCCTGCTACACGGTAATAGCTGCCGTTTATGGCGCAATTTGTTATGTTTTTGTCCGATTCTTTGCATTCCTGACGCTCTCGATCACGCACTGTCTCCTGCAGCTCGGCATTTGGACCGACAGCAGCACCAAGGGCGTGGACAAACTCACAGCGATCTGGCCGAAGCCGGAATTCATGAATTTTCTCGCTTCTTCAGATCCGGCGCCGACTACCTGGGCAGAGCTATTGGCCGCCCGGCTGGTATGCTTGTTCGTGCTGATGGTGGTCGGGTTGATGGTCTCTTTCATAATCAGCTTCTATTTTTCCGCCAACACTATCATCTATTCACTGATGCGCAACAGAGTCGACAACACTGCCCTGAACGACGTTTGTACGCATTTCGACGAGGCGGAAATCGAGACGTCCACAGCCGAGTTGCAGCCCGGGCAAGAACAGTAGCAGCCGGGGCTTTCTACACGAATACATTGAGGTATGTCGGGCCGATGGAGGCTACAAGTGCCGAGAGAATATGCCTGAGACAAGCATCAACACACAGTTTGACAACAAGAATCAGCATCCTACTGAATTGATGACCGCCCCGGCTACCGCCCTGCTCCGGTTCCGTCGGCCACTGATTGTGCTTGCCCACATAATTGCTTTCGCTGCTTCTTTGATGTTTTCTTTCCTCGTTGTCCAGAACATGCAGTTCAGACGCGAGTGGCTTGAGGTATATCCGCCGTTGCTGCTGTTTTTTTTGATCGTCAAGCTGCCGATATTCGGGCTTTTCAAGCAGTACCGTGGCTGGTGGCGCTACGTAGGGATTTCCGATCTCCGGGGGATGCTGCTGGCGTCACTGACAAGCACATCAATCATCGTAGTCACCTGGTTTGTGGCCGGCTGGAGCGATGCGGTCCGCGCCAGTTTGCCGGCAGGTATGGAAAGACCCGCCGAGGGCGTTTGTGTCGCCGACGTATTTGCCAGCGTGTTCATACTCGGCGCATTGCGTATCGTAATACGGCTGTACTTCGAGGGCACTGCCCAAGTGGGCCGATTGAAGCGATTCCTCATAGTCGGAGCGGGCAACGCAGGTGAATCGTTGCTTCGCGAGATCCAGCGGATGGCCACGGCGCAATATGATGTTGTCGGTTTCATCGACGATGACCCTGCCAAACGAGGCACGCACATTCATGGCATGCCGGTCCTCGGTACCGTAGAGCAGCTTCCGAAAATCTGCAATGAACGCAAGATTGAGGAAATAGCCATTGCAATGCCCTCGGCAAGTCATCAGCAGTTGAGACGCGTCGTCCAGGTGTGCGAAGGAACTGCAATTCGCTTCAGCACCGTGCCCTCGCTTACAGATATCGCGTCCGGAAAGCTCCGCGTTTCTCATATTCGAAAAGTTGAGATTAACGACTTGCTCGGCAGGTTCGGCAGAGAAGTAGTCGAGCTTGATCTGGATTTGATAGAGGCATTTGCCATCGACAAAGTGATCCTGGTGACCGGCGCCGGCGGCTCCATAGGCTCGGAAATGTGCAGGCAGTTGTGCAATTTCAATCCGAAACTGCTGCTGCTTCTCGAACAGGCTGAGAATCCTCTGTTCTATATAGAGCGGGAGCTGCGCCGAAAATTCCCCACAGTCGATGTCAAAACACTAATCTGCAACATCACCGACAAAGTCCGGGTGGGCGAGGTTTTCGAAAAGTACAAGCCCCAGGTTGTCATCCACGCCGCCGCTCACAAGCACGTGCCTCTTATGGAGATCAATGCCTGCGAAGCCATCAAGAACAATGTCGCAGGCACGCAGATCGTTGCCGATGCCGCAGATAGTTGCGGCGCCACAAACTTCGTTATGATCAGCACCGACAAGGCTGTCAATCCGACGAGTATCATGGGCTCATCCAAGCGAATCGCGGAAATGTATATTCAGGACCTGAGCAGAACCAGCCAGACGCACTTTGTCACCGTGCGGTTCGGCAACGTGCTCGGCTCAGACGGGTCGGTCGTGCCTATCTTCAAGAAGCAGATAGCCGAGGGCGGGCCGGTGACTATAACGCATCCTGAGATGAAGCGATATTTCATGACGATACCGGAGGCCAGCCAGCTCGTATTACAGGCGGCGACGATGGGAAAAGGTGGGGAGATCTTCGTCCTCGACATGGGCGAGCCCGTCAAAATTGTGGACCTGGCCAGAGAGCTTATTACGCTGAGCGGATTCAAGCCCGGAGAGGACATCGAACTGAGTTTTACGGGGCCAAGAGCCGGCGAAAAACTCTTTGAGGAACTTTCAATCGAAGGCGAGGACATGCAGCGCACGCGCCATCCGAAAATCGGGATATGGAAGAATATTCCGATGGACCGTGACAAACTTCGCGCGGGGATAGATGAGCTGGCAGCCATCGCCAGGGCGGATACACACAGCGGGATAGTCGACAAGATCAAAGAACTCATCCCCGAGTACATCGGAGGTAACAACACATCCTGATTGCTCTGAATCGCCGAGTCAAGAGATTTTCAACGGGCTTTACGCTAAGGCTCTGTCGGAAAAGAATGCCTTTAGCAGACGTCAAATTTGGCCAGATGTAAGTATTTGCCGCACATTTTGTCTGAGAACAAAACGCGTTTTCCATTAATCGCGACACCTGCGGGCAGCACCGATGTTATGATTGCCAGTTGGGATCCGGGGACCGAGTACTATCCCGGTTCCGGGCAAACTGCCGGTGGTCCGCGTATCGCTTTCTTGATGTTAAGGCCCTACCAATTCTTTCCGACTCTCACCGATGACGGGAAAAAGATGCTGGAAAATGCAGTCCTTCTCCTGCTTGGAATTCTCGGCGGTGAACCGACAGCAACAGAGCCGAGCCCGGCTGATGCGGAAACTGACGTCCCCTGCGATGTAATTCTTGCCTGGACACCCGGAGAGTCAATTAACACACATGATGTGTACTTTGGCAGGCAGGAATTTCACCGATGTCAACGATGCCGGCAGAGGCAACACTTTGGACGTACTGCTCAGTCAAAGTCAGGGCACCCACACGTATGATCCCCCGGGTCGTCTCGACTTCGGCCAGACCTATTACTGGCGGATCGATCAGGTCAGTGCCGCGCCTGATTCGGCGGTTTTCAAAGGCAATGTCTGGAGTTTCACGGTTGAGCCTTATAGTTATGTGATGAACAATATACACCCCTGGCACTATTGTCGATTTCGGCGGTGCGGCGGCTAAGTACGTCAAGCTGGCGGCCGAGAGCAACTGGAGCACTTTGGGCCTAAGGCGGTTCGGTCTCAGCGAGGTACGGTTCTCATATATACCTGTGAGTGCAAGAGAGCCCTGCCCGGCCTTGGGCGCTACAGATGTGGACGTGGAGGTTGAATATCCCGGTGGTGCGGCCGACATTGCCGAACCAAGGTGGAAGCATTGGAATATCGATCTTGCGGCTTTAGGCATTGGCCTCAGCAGTGTCACACAGCTTAGTACTGGCTTCGAGAGGATAGGCGCAAGCGGTGGCACCGGCACTGTGTTTATCGACGAGATTCAACAGATACCGTCCCAAAGGATTGTCCGCATAGCAATTAGCCTCTGTGCGCTTGTCGATCCGCACCCGAGCCCCCACCGGAGCCGGCATAATCCACGTCTCGATTCCGCTTTGGCAAACAACATACATCGACCAGGGATCGTTATTGCCGTTGAACTCGTTCGTGATGCCGTTATTCGATCCTCCCAGCCACATCACACGAATCCGCCCGTCCAACTCCAGCCCCTCCGCCCGCGCCTGCAATATCGCACTGGCTACATTCGTCCCCGGCCCCACCGGAACCACCCAAACAGGATTCTCAGGCGCCGCACCACGAGCAGCGGCAAGTATCGCCTCACTCGCCGCACTGCGAATCGGGGTCGTATCCGACCAGATTCCATTGGCTGGCACTGCCAGTCGCTCGTTTGCCCCACGAAAAACAAACGGCTTGCGATCAATCTCAAGTTCGCTCTGCACCGCCAGATCGATGACATTCAAAATCTCAGCATAGTTCACCGGCTCCTGCCCGCCCCCGTGATGAATGCTGTTCACCCCCAGAATATCCAAATCGCTGAATAGCCCGTACCCCAAATAGTGCTGATCGTCCTGCTCGTTCTTCTGGTCCGTATCCAGCAGCACCTGCGGAATACTCAACGTCTCGTCCGTATGAACGCGAATAAGCGCGAGGCATTCGTCCGAATACGTCCCATCCGAGACCTTCAGCACAACCTTGTAAATCCCCGCTTTAGCAAACGTATGCCGAACACGCCTGCCGGTGCCGGTGCTGCCGTCCCCAAAATCCCATGCATATCCCGCGATCCTTCCCACCGAGCCGTTCCCGGCAAACTCGACGCCGCGCCCGACCTTCACCGCCGAATCCAAAGGGCGAATCCTTGCTTCGACAGGCGGGTCTACGACGACCGCCCGAGTCAGCCGCCCGCTGTCCTTGCCGTCCGAGAACACAACTCGCACATCGTAACTCCCCGGCCTGGCGAACGTATGTCTCACCTTTGGCCCGCTCCCCGTTGTCCCATCCCCAAAATCCCATTGCCAGGACGTGATATCCCCCAGCACCTGCGCCGCATCGAAGGTCGTCGCCTCGCCTGCCCGAATCGGACCGGCCGCCGGCGCAATCCGGGCATCAATCGGCGGACAATACGCAACCACCCACGACACACCCTTTTCACCCCGGTAATGAATGCTCCCTATCGACGTCTGCTTGTCCTTACTGAACGTGCTAACTCGCAGTGCATCGAATGTGATCGCCTTAGTCTCCGGTCCGCCCCACGCATACCGCCCACGGTCGTACCATCCGCCCACGCCGCGCGCATGCACCCGCCATTCACCTTCCCGCCGCAACTCGATCTTCCATGCCGTGTTGGGCTGAGGCTGATTATCGTAAACGCCGCTCAGCACCATCAGATTTGCTTTAATCGACTTTTTCCACTGAGCCATCCACCATGCCCCCTTATCTTCATCTTCGGCAACAATTCCCAAATCCTCTCCGAACCCCACCCCATATTCATGCCACTGCGATTCCTTCACGAACCGCCCGGTCTGGTTGTCGTAAACCATATGGTCCACAGCTCCCCGCAGGCCCTTCTCGAATGACTCGAGATTTCCCGAAACCTTCGCCTCAAGGAGCAGATTATGAGCCGATTCCGGGATGCGCACACTCCCCGAGTCAATCGTCATAATCAACATTAACAACGCCGTTGTCTTAATGCTGGCCATTTTCTTATCTCCGATAGAAAAGTTGCCCTGGCTTGATGGTAAACACTACGCCCGGCCGGTACTCTTACGTCTTTCGCATTATACGCCCAACGTCGACCATTTGCCACCAGCTTCTCACCGGCTTGGGAACCAGTCGCCGCTGAACCGACAAGAAACGCCGGCAATTCGTGATTCGCCCGCATTTGCTGTCTATAGTCCGTAGAGAAATCTTCAAAGTTCATCCGGCATATCGGCTTCGGATAAGTACATTGAAATGGAGCACATAATTCGGGTAGAATTGTGTATTATGGCGTGCCTTCCAGAATATAGTCGATCCGTAGCTCCTCAGCTATCTGCTGTGTATTTTTATCTCTGTCCTTATACTGCAAAGCACTCCGACGGGAAATGACAGGCATAGGGTGCCGCGTCCAATACAGTTGGAATCCGGGTATTCGCTCGGCGCAGTGCTAAATCCGGATTTTTGATTTACCCAGGTTTGCCCTGGTGGTTCCTTTTTTGGCATTCAGGACTGTCCTGAAGGTCCGACCCGCTCCGGACAAAAAAAGGGCTGCAAACCGATGCTCACAGCCCTTAGATCCTAAGTGTCAGCACATTGGGATAAGCCCGACCTTACTTCTTCTTACCGCCCTTGCTTTTCGCCTTAAATTTGCAGCTTTGGTGCCTCTGGGCGATTTCCATTTTTGCTGATTTCGATAGTTTCTGATAGTTGCTCTCTGAGGTGGTGGCTCAGGTAGTCCAGCAGACTAACGAGTCTTCAAACCTTACTCCCACACTCACCGCAATAGTCAGCATTCCCGATCAGTCTCTTATCACAGACCGAATATAGATGGTAGCGCTTGACATGAAATCGCGCAAGTATTTTCTCCAGGAAAAATTCTTTGGCTTACGTAAGGACCGTGCGCGAAATAAACTACCGAATTTGATGGTCAAGTGTGCTGCAGATTTGGTCGGCTTCGATTGAGCGAAACCACAGGCGTAGCCGTTCTACGTCGCGGATTTCGCGATTGAGAAACGATCAAAGATGCGGTGCAATTGCCCAGCAAAACGGGAAGTTATTTCGTGCATGGTCCTAAGCAGCGATTGAGCGCGCACTTACAACCCGAATTATTTTTCAATCCTCCTCTTTATTTTGTTGAAAGATGAATGTCAACCAACCAGAATGCACGCAATAGTAGGACTCAAGGAATGAGTCTGTATGTAAAAGTATTTTTTCAGGGAGGTACAAGAATGGCAAAGAAAAAGAAGGCAGCAAAGAAAAAAGCAGCCAAGAAGAAAGCGACGAAGAAGAAGGCTAAGAAAAAAGCCAAGAAGAAAAAGAAATAGGAGGCCGAATAGTCCAGATATCGTATGAAAGCCATCATTCTTTGATGGCTTTCTTTTTGCTTCTGCCCTGAATCTGTGGGACAATGTATCGGATGTTCAGGTCATAGAATCCTGGCTCGAAAGGAGTGCGATCATGCGTAAGCTCACCATAACATGCCTACTGATGTTGGTGATATGCACCGGCAGTCAGGCGGGTACCGTCAAGTTGGAAAGCCCCTTGCTGACAGTTGAGGTTGATGACATCACGGGCCGATGGTCTTTGCTGGATAAGCGGTCGCAAACCAAGTGGCCATCCAAAGAGATGGCTAGTCCGGGCACTGCAGCGTGGCTGGAAGGCAATGTTGCAGAAACTGAAACTCCCACCAAGAGTTCTGTGCGTCTGTGTTGGCAAAACGGAGCCGCTGTGGTTTTTGTTCTCGCCGAAGAAGGAGCAGCACTCGAGATTCGTTATGAGGGCAAGGGAGATAGTCCAGTCAGAGTACTCGATGATGTGTTGGCAGCTACCGATATCGAGGGTGGCTATGCTATAGTTCCCTGTCGGGAGGGGCTACTGATTCGGGCGGACAGTGGAAAGACGTTTAAGCGACTGTTCGGCACATCCGACTATGAAGGCTGCCACATGAACATGCTTGGTTTTGTCAAGGGCAGCTCAGCTCTGATCGCCACGTGGGACAATGCTTATGTGTTCCCAGAACTCCAAAGCACAAGGCCCGGCGATCAGAAATATCGTCAGAAGCTCACAGCGACACTCGAATTACGCCGCAGTGCAAACTCAGTTCGACTGATGCCGCTGGGCAACGGAGACTTCAATACCATAGCTGCCGGCTACAGACGCTATGCTGACAAGCAAGGTTTGGCGGTAACATTGAAGGAGAAGATACGCCGTGACCCACATGTCGAACTGATGATCGGCGCAGCTAACGCCAAGCTGTGGACATGTCTCGCACGTCGCATGAATGAGGAGAGTACCGAAGAGGAATCAGTCAAAGTACGCTGGACATTCGACGAAGCAGCTCAAATCGCTGAGCATTTGAACAAGGACGTTGGCATTGAGCGTTGCCTGTTCATGATTGGAGGTTGGACGGAAGGTGGGTACGACTGTCGTCATCCCGACAATCTGCCGGCCAATCCTGAGTGCGGCGGCAACAAGGGTCTGACAGATGCTATCAATCGCATCCAGGCATTGGACTACGTCGCATCCCTACATGACAACGTCCAGGACATGTATCGTGATGCGAAGAGCTGGGATCCTGGCTTCATTGAGAAACGTCCAGATGGCTCGCTCATTACAGGAGGTCGGTGGCTGGGCGGGCGGGCATATATGGTCTGTGCCCCGAAGCAATTGGAACTGGCTAAGAGGCCGCAAAACCTGCCTGCTATCACCAAGCTATTCTCACCCTGGAGCTATTTCATTGACACGACGTATGCTGTAGGACCTCGTGAATGCCACGACCCAAACCATCCCATAGACCGAAACGACGACATTGCATGGAAGATTCGTCTCAGCGACTACGCCCGGGAACAATTTGGCATTTTCGGCAGCGAGTGTGGACGCGAGTGGGCGCTTCCACACAGCGACTTCTTTGAGGGTCTTGTAGCAGTTTCAGGCCGTTACTATCACAATCTCAAGCCTGAAGAACTCGGAGCTACAGTCATTCCTTTCTTTGAGATGGTCTATCACGATTGCCAGATATGCTACGGCAAGTACGGCTATCGTGCCGATCAGGCGGCAGAGTATGTCGCCCATCATGTTTTGTGCGCTCGCCCATTGCACTACCACTCGTTTCCGGATCACCTTTACTGGAGATCATCAATGGATGTAGGTAAAAAAGACAAGGGTGGTCAGACTTCTGATAGCTCATGTTACACTCGTAGTGATGAGGGCTGGGCTGAGGGCATGCATCCGCTAGATGTTTTTCTGAAGAACACACATGAAGTGCTTGGACCACTACATCGTGAGACCGCTCATGCTGTTCTAACCAAACTCGAGTTCCTCACCAAAGACTCTACCGTGCGAGAAGCCACCTATGGATATGGGCCGGGTGCAACGAAAGTCATTGTGAATTTCGGAACAACAGAGGCCAAGGTTTCCTCGAGTCTCGGGGGAGATGTAATCCTCCCGCCTTGGGGATTTGTGATCGAGGGCCCACGATTCATCGCTTTTCATGCCTCCCGTTGGAATGGACAAGACTACGGTAAGGGCGCCCTATTCACACTCCATGCAATGGACAACAAGAACTTGAATGAGGCTCATCAAGTACGCATTTTTCATGCCTTTGGTTCCCCAACGATTCGATGGAAGGAAGATCTGTACAGTGTGCAACGAGAACAGGTAATTGGGCTCAGCGAGTAAATGACGAGCTCAGGTGCTTATAAGGAAGCCCAGGTTGGGCTACATCCGGAATGTGTCGCTCGCCGCAGCTCAAACCTGCGTCACAATATTCGGACAGGAAAACGCCAGGTTCAGAACAGCCCTTTGGATTTCTCGATCATTCTTGATCATGGGATATGGATAGCTGCTTGATGGAATTCCTCTTTCCCACAATCTCTCTATTACCATAAAGGCAAGATACTTCTTGGAAACGTAGCAAGAAAAGCGTAGCTTTGGGCAGAGCTTCTTGGTATGATGTCTATCAGAGCACTTTTGCAGGGCTGGGGATATCTCGCTTTTTCCTCTCCCTCCGCTTCCCAGCCCTGCTTCCTCTATTTTCAGGCCAATCGCGCGCCTCTTGTTTCTGTGGGCTGGACAGGGAAATTATTGCTTCTGGAAACTGATCCGACTATTCTGGTGGATAGCTTTGAGCCTCGGGACGATCTCCTCTATACCGGAAACATGGCCGAGAGTATCCCAACCAGCCCTGTCGAACGCCCAAACCTGGCCTGTTTGAGTGTTTAGGACGTATACTTGGTCAGTAGCTGGATCTGCACCTGTAGCAATCTGATACGTCCCAACTGGATGCGACGTACCCATTCCCATGGCCCCGATTGCCAGCATGAGACAAACACCCAATAGAACACCTACCACTAGCTTGTCAAAATTGAGCTTCTTCATTGTCAGTCACTCCTGAATCAGATGTGGACAGTATGAACTTCATATGAGTTTTACTGATAATAACTTGTTCTGCATACCATCCTACATATTGGCTTTAGAAGCAAGCGCAATTCGCCCCATCAGCGAGCGCCATGAATCTTCGCAGAGGCCACAGAGAAAGTGAAAAGGGACAATTAACCACAGATGAACCCAGCGCAGCCCTTGGCCGCATCCAATTTATCTATCACAGAGACACGAAGACACAGAGTAAGAATGAGTGAAGAGATTAGAACCACTAATCTACACTAATTGACACTAACAAGACTGAGTTGTTGTTTTGAGATTAGCGAGGATTAGCGCAAATTAGTGGTTAGAAGAGAGCTTTTCTTTGT
>JADHXR010000186.1 GCA_016782865.1 Phycisphaerae bacterium | reverse complement strand
CTTAGGCTCTGTCGGGAAACTCGATCTGGCTTCGAGCGGCTTATTTTCCGCCTGACTGCATCCGGCTGCATCGACGATAAAACCAATATCGCCTGCTTCGCCGTCTTTGCCAGGCGAAAAACCGCTCGCTCTCGGGCCGACGACAGAGTTTTCCGACAGAGCCTAGTCCGTGGGGCGATACCACAGCGATTTCCAGTAGGCCCGATCGAGGGCATATACGTCGACCGGATCGGTATTCGGGTTGCAGTCCGCCGGCAGTATGCCATACTTTTTCATCTCGCGGACGTAGTGCTCGCCGGGCCGGAAATCGGGCATGTCGAACCGTTTGCGCCGGTCCAGATCCTTTTTCAACTCGCAAATGTCGGCCAGCAATTTCTGATAATCCGGATCGTCGGTATCGGGGAAAACACCAATGTCGTTGCTCTCGTCAGGCCCAGGTGATTTCGGTTTGCACAGGGCATATCCTCCCGCTTGCTTTGCCAAGGGGGCCAGCAATACCAGCGATTCTTCCGGCTTGGTCAAATTGTACAGCAACTCCACATGGACGGGAAATTTCTTCCGGTGACAACTCGCACAACGGCGGGCCATCGCCTCGCTCTTCTTGGCGACCAAATTATCATCGCGCTGCTGTATGCCGACCATGCCCGTTCCCAGGGCTGCGTACGTGCCGGCATAGGGGGCGCCGGATTCGATCCAGTAGCGGACATAATCTATCTCGCGCGACGTGAGTCTGGCCTGATAATGGCTGCCGTCAATAAGCTTCATCAGCCGGCTGGCCGAGGTGCCGATCCGGCGAGGCGGCAGGTTGGCCCCGGCATCCATACCGTGACTGACATAACGGGGCAGCAAAGTTACATAGGAATGAGAATATATCGGGCCGCGGTCGCCGGTCAACACCAGCCCGCCTTCGCGTTTGTCGTAATCGTGACAGGACGTGCAATGCTTGTCGAGGATGGGCTGTATGTCACGGGGGAAATCGAACACGTCCGGGATTCCGGCGATCGGCTCGATCCGGCTGGGTTGCCTCCGCATCGCCATGAGCGTGGGGCGGGATTTGTCACGGGCGGCATCGGTTCGGTTCTCGTGGCACCCGGTGCAACTGGTTACCTCGCCGGGCATGACCGTCAGGAAACTCTGCATTCGCTTGACCGAGATGTTGTTCTCATCCAGCGCCACGAAAAACAGACTGCGCAAAGCGGGCAGTTCCATGTACGCCGAGCCGTCCGGTTCGACCGGGACTGTGCCGAGTATGCGTGGCAGGGTGAATGTGCCGTTCAGGCTGATAGGCTCCATGGTGCCGGAATGGTTGATCGGTTTGGGCAGGGTCTCCAGGACGAGCAGTTTCTTGATCTGACCCTGCGTTACTCCCGCCATGTTGCGCCCATGGGTGACATCGGCCAGGATCAGGCGCCCGGTTTTCAATTCCGGACTCGTGCGCGACGGAATTACCGGCTCGCGCCTGCGCGGGCGCAGGGGCCGCGGCTCGTGCAGCCAATAGTCTTTGTGTTCGGCGCCGAGCGAATGGATTGTGCGCGTCCGGCCCCGTCCGTTCATCAGTACAATGTCCCGGTTGGAAGCCGCCAGGATGCAATCGGCCGAGAGCGGATAGGGATCGCGAAATTCTTCCTTGCTGTTGAGCTTGCGGGCAAATGACAGATCGTCGGGTCCGCGTTTGGGATCGACGATGGTGATCGCCCCGGCATGTTCCTTCCTGCCATGACCGGGCGAGAAAACCGAAACGACGGCTCCCGTACCCGGTACGGGCTTGGCGTCAATCATCACGGTTTGCGGGTGCATATTGCCGTAATAGATCATCTGCCCGGTGCCGTCGGGGTTCATGGTCCAGAGGTGATGGTACTGAACACGGCTGCGATCGACATATTCCCACCGCGTGTAGAGGACACGGCCGTCGCCGAGCATCCAGGGGGTGTTGTCCTGCTCGATATTGGCCGAGAGGATTTTCATGTTGCCGCCATCGGCGTCACAGCGGTACAGGACGGCGACCTGCGTGAACCAGCAATTTACCCAGCGTTTGCAGCGCGATGAACAGAACATGATCCCGCCGTCCGGCAGGTAGATCGGCTCGAGGTCATCGAAGGCCCCGTCGGTCAACTGGCGCAGGTGCGTGCCGTCGGCGTTGATTTCGTAGAGATGGAAATATATCGAACCGGCCTTGCGATACGAGAACAGAATCTTCCCGCCGTCATAATGCACATGGGGATCGCGGATCGTGCCGCCCTTGTCGCTCAGGATGTCACGGCGCTGCCCACTCCGCAGATTCAAGGCGCAGAGCCGGCTCCCCGCTCGGCCGTACATCATTTGATTGGCGTTGGAACTCCAGTATCCGAAATTCGCGTACCAGTGGCCGTCATGGCCCACCGAGCGGACGGTGAAAATAATCTCATCAGCCCCGGCAAAAGGGCCTTCGAGCAATTTCGGCTCGAGCAATGCGGCAGTGCCGCCACCCGCTGCGAGGGCAAAACCCCCGGCCGGAAGAACCGAAATGCCGAGCACCAACAGCAGGAACAGCGGGCAGCACGTCAGAAGTCTCTTGACCATCATTGCTCCTTCACCCAAAATAACGTCGTGGAGACCAAAACATCGCACCAATCAACCTCACAGTGAAGTCATCACATCGGTTGACGTACCTTTAATTGTAGACTAACCACACCCCCGAATCAAGCGGGAATCCCCAACATCCCACCGCGATCAACTCCCTCGTCGTTTTCTCTATGAGTGAAAGGCAACAACTCGACGGTTGGTAACGCGCGCGAGATCGGAATACGGGAGACAGAAGACAGAATCGCAGTGGCCGGCGCCAATGTAATATCCGGAATTTCGATTTGACATGCGCCACACAGAGATTTACACTCTTGAATGGACCTGATTAAGAAAAAGACTATTCAATACGTGGAGGTATATCTCGATGCGTGATCTTGAGCCAATGTCAAGAACTGGCTACAACAGACTTACGAAGGAATTGGAGCGGCTTGAGACAGTGGAACTGCCCGAAGTTCAGCAGGCTGTTGCTCAAGCGCGTGAAGAAGGCGATCTAAAGGAAAACGGTGCGTATATTTACGGGCGTCAACGGCAAGGCCATATAGTAGGGCAGATTGGTGAATTGAAGGGAAAACTGAACCGGGCAGACATCATTGATTGCACACAAGTTGAATGCGATCGGGCTGTGTTTGGCACTGTTGTGTCTTTGTTGGATTTAGATACTAAAGAAAAGGTGACCTATCAGTTACTGGGTCCTGATGATGCTGATTATGATACAGGAAGTATTTCAATTTACTCACCAGTAGGAAGTGCTATTGTTGGACACTCGGTAGGAGATAAGATATCAGTAGAACTGCCTCGCGGTGACCGTCATTTAGAAGTGATTGACATCACGAAGCCAGAAGTTGATTAAGACTATTAGGGGGGAATCAAAGGTGTGCCGTACACCTCCAATACTCCCGTGAATTGAACCAAACGGCGACTATTATTTGAACTTTTCCTTCTTTCCGGTATCCTTATTATAGAGCCATGAAAAGAAAACGAACGAATCGATGATCGTATATGTGTCATTCAAGCCCAGATAGGGGACGACGATGCGTTCATGAAATTGGTGGATCACTATAGTGGGCGTTTGCTTTACTATATCCGCCGTTTGCTTGAAGACGCAGACCGTTCAGAGGATGTACTCCAGGAAGTCTGGCTAACGGCATATAGAAAAATCAACACGTTTCGTGATGCATCTGCATTTTCTGTCTGGCTCTATCGTACTGCAAGAAACCGGGCCATTCGACTGCTAAGAGAGGAGAGCCGGTGCGTCTTTGTAGAACGGCATGACGAATCGGCTTTAATCGATGATGATTGTGAAAGTTGGTTGTTTGATGATATCAACAAGTTACATACGCGCCAAATCGGTAAATTTGCTTCAGGTCCATGAACGGCTTCATAACTTGGAAGAGATGGTGAAAGTACTTCTGTCCAAATAATCCTACAGCAAGATCGAAACCACATTATCAAAAGGGATATTATGGCCATGACACGTTTGAAATCATCCAATAGAGACTCCGTTCGAGCGAGATTGACATGACCCGCCCCCATTCCTGGTCCAATCGTGATGTATTAAGAACCGACATTCGTGGTTGTCCCTAGTTTTTGAAAGGTGTATCGTACGCCTGTAATTCTTCCTGATTTAACATGTACCGAACGAGTGTGGACCAGTCTTGCCAAAGACTCACCAATGATCGAACAAGCCGGGTAGGGTGTGATAGTTCGCACCGTCGGTGCACGGTTCGGCATAGTGATATAGTAGTTGTACTGGCGCGACAAAAACCGAAAGTACTCGGGGGGCTGTTGAAAAACCTCGGAATCAGACGTGTTGAATCGAGTCCCCTGTTGTGGTATTATGGTGACTGTAGCGTGCAGGCGCACCTATTATGAAGTTGAATGGGAAATCCAGGTTGATAGAATTATTCAGAGCCTGCATTACATTAGCTCACCAAAATACCATTAACAAAGCAGTAGGAGGATTTGACAATGACGACGACCAGAGAACAATTTACAGCCTGCATGATTTTCGTGATTACAGGCCTGTTATGCACATCCCACAGTAACGGCCAAGTTGATCCAAAATCCGTCGTGGGGTTCTGGCGTTTTGATGAAGCCTCAGGTACCATCGCCAGGGACAACTCCGGGCATGGTTACGATGCCGACCTCAAAGAAAACCCTGCATGGGTGGAGGGAAAATTCCGCCACGCTCTTGAGTTCCAAGGTGGAAGTTATCTTGAGATCCGAAATTCGAGCCAAAACCTGCCATTCGGTGGAGGCGACCCTTTCAGTATCACCGCATGGGTAAAGAATCAGGGCGGGGGCACTGTCATAGGCAAGTTTAACGGCGGCATCATAGGCGCCTACATCCTCGTAATCAACGAAGACGGCACAGTCACATTTCATAGAGAAGTCGCACCATGGACATTTGCCGGCAACAAGGCCCTGCCGGACAATGACTTTGGGCACGTCGCAGTCACGTACGACGGTGCTGAAATGAAGATCTATGTCAACGGAGAATTCGATTCGAGCCAGGACCGAGGTCCTCAAAATACGGACACCGTTACCCCAGTTCTCATCGGTGCCCGCTTTACGAATAACGCGCCCAGCAATTTTCTTAGCGGCGTGCTCGACGAAGTCGCCATCTTCAATGTGGCCCTTACGGAGCAGCAGATCAGAGACGTCATGTACGGGCTCACCTTCCCAAAGGCCTCCAATCCCAATCCGGAGGATGGGGCCTTCCATGAGGATACGTGGGTGAGCCTGACCTGGTCGCCGGGAGAGTCTGCGGCCTCGCACGATGTTTACTTTGGCGATAACTTTGACAATGTGAACAGCGGCACTGGCGATACGTTCGGCGCCAACCAGGCCGATACGAATTATATTGTCGGTTTCCCGGGGTTTCCCTATCCCGACGGTCTTGTCCCCGGCACGACCTATCACTGGCGAGTCGATGAAGTTAATGACACCGAGCCTAACAGTCCGTGGAAGGGTGACATCTGGAGTTTCTCGATTCCGCCCAAGACGGCATACAATCCCGATCCCCCCGACGGCGCCGAGTTTGTAGATGTGGACGCGAGGTTCGGCTGGACGCCAGGTTTTGGCGCCGTGTTGCATACCTTCTATATTGGCACTGACTACGCAGAAGTAGACAGTGCTGCCGGAGGCGTTCCGCAGGGTCCCGCTAGCTATGATCCTGGAACACTCGAATTAGAGAAGGTTTACTACTGGCGCGTTGATGCGTTTGAGCCCCCGAACACGTACAAAGGCGATATCTGGAGCTTCACGACTCCGGGCGCCGTGGGCAATCCTCAGCCGGCTAACGGCGCCGTGGATGTGCAGATGACGGCGACTCTCAACTGGACGCCGGCGGAGAATGCTGCTTCGAGCGAACTGTACTTCGGCACCGATGCCGATGCCGTGAAGAATGCCGCCCCGGCATCGCCCGAGTATATAGGTAACAGAGCACTCGGTTCGGAGAGCCATGATCCCGGCAAACTTGCCTTGGATGCAACCTACCACTGGCGTGTGGATGCGGTCTATCCGGATAGAACAGTGAAAGGTCTTGTCTGGAGCTTTGAGACTGCCGGTTTCATTCTCGTGGACGACTTCGAGTCCTACAATGACATCGACCCACCCGATCCCAATAGCGACAGGATATTCGACAAATGGTTAGATGGTTTTGGAACCACGACAAACGGGGCGCTTGTAGGCAATGACTTCCCTCCTTATGCCGAGCAGACGATCGTTCACGGCGGCGCCCAGTCGATGCCTTATTTTTACGACAACAACAGTAAGACTTCCGAAGTAACACTGACGTTGGCCCATTCGGCAGGCTCAGGGCAAGCCTATCCGCGTGACTGGACCGAGGGAGGAACCACGAAACTGTCTCTGTGGTTCCGTGGTGATGCGGCTAATGCAGCCGAGCGGATGTTTGTCGCTCTTGGCAATGCGGTAGTCTATCATGATGATCCTGCGGCGACACAGATAGCAGGATGGAACCAATGGGTCATTGACCTAGCGGCATTCGGTGTTGACCTTGCCAATGTCAATTCCATGACCATTGGTTTTGGCACAAAGAACAGCCCGGCAGCAGGCCGTAGTGGGACGATGTACTTCGACGATATCCGACTGGTTCGGTAGGTTCATTGAAATCTAATTGAGTAAGGAGGCCTAAGAGTGAAGAACCACGCTGGAATTGTGCTCGGAGCGGGAAAGGGATTGGGCAGGACTATCTGTCACAGGCTCAACGGCAAGTTCAAGTGTCTGATACTTGCCGGACGGTCGCGAGAGAATCTGGAAGTTACGCTGTCCGAACTGCAAAAGCAGGCCGCCAATCCCAATGCCGAGCTGGTGATAAGGCAAGTAGACTTGACCGATCATGATTCAATCGCAACATTTGTCGAGTCTTTGAAAGATGTGGAATTCCTTTTGATGCTTCCGAACGATGCTTGGATAGAATCAATCGAAGTCAGACCATGTAATTGACTATTTATTATACCCGCTTTCGCGAGTACAAGCTTGCGATTGGCCATTGCTCCGGTGTTCTCTGTAGTGAGAAGCTGTGGCCGATGCTTGTTGACAAGCGTTGTCCGCGGCATTATCCTTGGTGGCAAATCCGAAGCAGTGAATATCCGATATCGAATTGCGAATAGCGAATGCCGAATGCCGAATGCCGAATGGCGAAAGTCATAAAACCGTGTGAATCAGTGTTAATCCGTGTCCGTGGTGAAAGATACCGGCGGGGCGGCGGTTTTACGCTGATTGAGCTGCTTGTTGTTATCGCGATTATCGCGCTGCTGCTGTCGGTTCTTATGCCGTCGCTGGGCAGGGCGAGGGCGATTGCCAAGCGGGTGGTCTGTGCGCACAACCTCAAGCAGATCAGCCTGGCGGTCGATCTGTACCTTTACTCGAACGATCATCTCTATCCGTGTGCGCAGGATCCGCTGCCGGCGGGTTATTGGCTCTGGATGGGTCGCGGCTGGCGGGGCCTTGTCGAGCCTCATCTGGGGGGCAATATCGATCCGAACAATCCTTCGGTTCTGTTCTGTCCACAGGATCGGGTGGCGAAAGATAAATATGAAGGTACGAGTTATTCCTACTCGCTGGCCTTTTACCACAATCCCGAGCAGATAGCCGACATGAACAGCCCGGCCGATACGTACACGAATCCTCGGCCTTCGGTTGCCCAGAAGAGTCTCGATGTCGCCAGGCCTTCGGGCAAGATCCTCATGGGCGAATGGCTGAGCAATCATTCGCCGATAGACGACGACGGCGGGTGGTGGTGCTGGGAAGGCTCTCGCAATTTTCTGTTCGCCGACGGACAGGTGAGCCTGCTCAAAGCGCGGGAGATTCGCGCGGCGGGCGATGGCTTTCCGGATGCGAATCTGACGGTCGGGGGGATAAGGGGGCAGGACTGGCCGCGGTAGAAGGCGACGGACGAGAGACGAGGGACAATGGGCAAATCTTCTGACACAGCCTGCCCTGAGCCTGCCGAACGGGGATTCACACGGTTTTGGTTTTGCCACAGAGAATTCAGTTTTCGTTTTTCGTGTTGAAGAAGAAGGGCCGGCAGCTCCGCAATCTGCCGGCCCTCCAACTATATTGGGCGTTTTGTTTCTTCCCGAGTTGGCCTACTGTGCAAGGGCTGCGATTTCTTCTGCGCTCAGAACATTGTTGTAGATGCGGACATCGTCGATCAGGCCGGAGAAGAAACCGGCTGCATCAAGAGTCTTGTCGGCACCAATGTATAAACCACCATCTGAACCAACACCACCTACAAGATCACTATCTTTCGCAACCTCAGTTCCATCCACATACAAATATCGATGCAATGCAATGAGATCGTACACAAGGCCGACATGATGCCATTGGTCATCGGTGATTACAGATTCGGACACCAATGGAGGGAACGGTGGATGCATCAGCCTCGTCATGAGTCTGCCATATGATGCGTCCGCCAAAAGCCAAGTGTTTCCTGGATTGCGCCCGACATCCCTCTGAGAAATCACCACTTGCCCAGGAGCACCACCTTTGATCCAGGCAGAAACACTGAACGATCCCTCTGCCGGGTTCAAGATAAAGGGCGTGCTGGCGTAATCATCCACCCCATCCAACTGCAGCGCGCCGCCTACCTTACCGCCGTCAGGCTGCCAAGTCGGTCCTCCCAGGAGGATTGAATCATAATCGCCGACGCTGTCATAGGCAGTATCGCCCGCGTCCTCATCCAGAGCCCAGTGTGCTACCAAGCGATAGTCCTCAAACAAATGTTCAGAAAGGACAATTAGGTCCCGAACATCGACGATACCATCACCCCAGGGCATCGGGCCAATGTCACATAATGAATAATCCGTGAGCCAGTGCTCAATCATAATACACACATCAGCGGCATCGACTATGCCGTCGCTGTTGAAGTCAACAACCGGGATGATCGGCGCTTGCCAGATGTCCCCACAAAAGGGTCCACCTAATCCACCAGGTCGTGCGGAAGAGAAGTATAGCGTGGAACCATCCGGTGAGATTCGCGGACAACAATCGTGACGTGAACTATTGACGATTGGGCCAAGATTGACTGGTTCTCCCCAGGGATCAGACATGCTTGCTCGTCTTGTCATCCACATATCCGAACCACCGAATCCTCCCGGCCTAATGGGACCTATTATGTCATCGGAGCCTAAAAGCAGCAAACCGTCCGGTGAGAGAGCACCCCAGTCACAAGCTGAACTGTTGACAATCGGCCCAAGATTCGTTGGTTCTCCCCAGGGATCATCTTTCGTGGCGCGTCTGGATACCCAGATATCCCAATCACCAAATCCGCCAGACCTGTTTGAGGAGAAGTATAGTTCCAGACTATCGGGCGAGATCCACGACGTACTCTCCCCATAAGAGCTGTTTACTACTGGACCGAGATTCTCAGGTATGCCCCATGCATCGTCTTTTGTAGCCCTTCTTGTCATCCATATGTCCCAGTCACCATAACCACCAGAGCGTGTGGAGTCGAAGTAGAGCTCCAGGCCATCGGCCGATATGTATGCACCCCCATCCCATGTACTACTGTTGACCTTCGGCCCAAGATTCACAGGCGTATCCCACTCGTCATTTACCGTTTCCCGCTTGGACACCCATATGTCATATAACCCCTGCCCACCAGTTCGCCTGGATAACAAGTACATTTCCAAGCCATCAGTTGAGAAACAGTTAGGTACATCGTCACCACGGTATGTACCCGGCTCACTAGGGCTATTAACCGTTGGCCCGAGATTGACCGGCGTTCCGAAGGTGAAATCCGCCTTCGCGCGCCCGCCACCAAGCACAATAGCGGCCACAAATCCAATTAACACTAACCTAATTCTGTAATCATTCAGCCATCTCATTTTGCACCTGCCTTTCTGTTTTTCATAGACGGGAATTACTGTACAATCCTGCTATCCTGTCAGAATCATGGGTTCACTGCCCGGTTATAGATACGAACATCATCAATCAGGCCGGATAAGAAGGTGCCTGGGGCGAGAGTGCCGCCAACACCGAAATAGAGTCCGCCCTCTGCACTTTCCAGGCCGGACAACGGTGCAGCGTCCTTGGCAACCTCCGCTCCGTCAACGTATAAATGTCTCTGCGAGCCATCCCAGACGAAACCTATCCGGTGCCAGTTGCCGTCGGTGATGCTTGCTTGTGAAAGCATCGGGTCAACAGACGACCGACCGGAGTTCGTAAGCTCCGTCATCAGGTAGCCTTCTACCGAATCCGTACACAGCCAATTCGCGCCGTTGGCCTGTGATAAAACGGCTTGGCCTGGCGCAGCACCCACGATCCAGGCAACCACACTGAATGCGCCATCTGCCGGGTTCAAGACAGGGTCGGTACTGACATAATCATCAATACCATCGAACTGAATCGCTCCAGCCACCATACCGCCGTCAGGTTGCCAAACCGGGCCGCCCATTAAGGTGCCATCGCAATCCGCAGCGTTGTCATAGGCTACGATGCCCTGTGCTTCGTCCAGTGGCCAGTGAGCTATGAGCGTGGTGTCGTTGACTTCCTCGAACAAATGCTCAGCAAGGACGATCAAGTCTTGGACATCGACTATGCCGTCGCCTAAAGGTGTCGGGCCAATGTCGCACGAGGAGTAGTTCTCGCCCCAGTGGTCAACCATGATGCACATATCTGCGGCATCAACAATACCATCGCCGTTGAAATCAACGATGGGAATGATTGAAGCTTGCCATATATCACCCCAAGTCCCCCCGTATCCACCGGGCCGATTTGAGAAGAAGTATAGGGTGGAACCATCCGACGACAACCTTGGGTCTTCTTCGTGGGAGGGACTGTTGATGATGGCTCCGAGATTCACAGGGGTTTCCCAGGAATCGAGAACGGTCGTCCGGGTAGCCATCCAAATATCTGAGCCCCCAAATCCACCAGACCGATAAGGTTGTCTATAGTCAAGGCCGGAAAAGAAAAGTACCCGGTCGTCAGCGGACAAGCATGGAAATGCGTCGCGCGCGGAACTATTGACGGTTGCACCAAGATTGATTGGTTCTGTCCAAGGATCATTTTTTGTTGCCCGTTTTGACACCCATATATCGAAGCTGCCGAATCCGCCGGGCTGGTCGGAGTGGAAATAGAGTTCCAGACCGTCAGAAGAAATCCATTGGCCCTCGTCATAGCTGGAGCGGTTGATCGTTGGTCCAAGATTCTCAGGTTCTCCCCACGCATCATCTTTTGTGCCCCTTCTTGTTACCCATAAGTCATAGCTCCCATATCCTCCGGGCCGGTTGTAGCCTCCGAAATACAATTCCAAACCATCCACAGAGAGGCAATAAGGGCAGTTCCGGCAGCCTGGATAATTGAGAGGCAATCCAGGATTCGTCGGTGGTGCCCAAGAGTCAGAAACACTTGCACGTCTTGCCACCCAGATGTCACCAGATCCCAAACTACCAGGTCGGTCGGAAGTGAAGTAAAGCTCCAATCCGTCTGATGAAATACATGCTGTTACTTCAGTATACGAACTATTGATTGTCGGGCCCAGATTCGTGGGCTCACCGAAAGTGAAATCTGCCTTCGCACTTCCGCCGCCAAGCACAATAACGGCCACCAATCCAACTAACATTGACTTCACTCTGTTGTCATTTGACAATTTCATGTTACGCCTTCCTTTCATATTTGAGCATTCAGCCATTAGCGGTCAGTTGTCAGCCTTAGCTGATTGCGGAGAGCTGAAAGCTGACAGCTCCTTTACGGTTTCACTGCTCGGTTATAGATGCGCATGTCGTCGATCAGGCCGGAGAAGAACGTGCCTGGGGCGAGAGTGCTTCCGACGCCGAAATACAGGCCACTGTATGCGTCTTCCAGGGCAGACAATGGTGCAGTGTCCTTGGCAACCTCAACTCCATCAACATACAAATGACGACACGAGCCGTCCCACACAAGAGCCATACGGTGCCATTCGCCATCAGTGATGACTGTCTGGGACAGCAGTGGTCCGGCGGCGCTTCGGCCAGAAGCTTTTAGCTCCGTTATCAAGTAGCCTTCTACCGAATCGGTACACAGCCAATTCGCGCCATCGGCCTGTGATAAGACGGCTTGGCCTGGCGCACCACCCACGATCCAGGCAACGACACTGAATTTCCCATCGGACGGGTTCAAGACAGGGTCGGTACTGACATAATCATCCATCCCGTCGAATTGAAGCGCTCCAGCTACCATACCGCCGTCAGGTTGCCAAACCGGGCCGCCCATTAAGGTCCCATCGCAATCCGCAGCGCCATTATAGGCGATGGCACCCTGTACTTCGTCCAACGGCCAGTGAGCAATCAGCGTCGGATCGTCCACTTCCTCGAACAAATGCTCAGCAAGGACCTTCAAATCCTCTACATCGACTATGCCATCTCCGAGAGGTGTGGGGCCAATATCACACAAGGAGTAGTTTTCACCCCAGTGGTCCGTCAAAATCACAACGTCTTTCACATCGACAATACCGTCGCCGTTAAAATCAACGATGATATCAGATTCATACACCGCTGAAGTTAATATCCAATTTTCATTGTCATGAGGTGCCGTAGCTCCTCCCATGACATAAATTTTCCCGTCTACGACGTTGGTGGTCAAGCCCGCCGTTGTTACAGGTATATCGAGTCCTTTCGTCCATATATCCGTCTGGGGATCATAGACTTCCACAGTTGAATATATTGGACCACCTAAAGAAAAATACCAACCCCCAATCGCATAAATCTTCCCATCTACAACAACGGCATCGAGTCCGTATCTGGTAGTGGGCATAGGTGCTTTTGTCGTCCATGTGTCCGTTGTTGGATCGTATACTTCCACGGCCTCTTTACCTGGCGCTCCTCCCCCAATCGCGTAAATTAATCCATTCACTACAGAGGTGGATAAAAATGATCTGCTTGTGGGCATGTCAGCTTTCCGCGTCCAGGTGTCCGTCGATGTGTCATAGGCCTCCACAGTGTTGAGATGGCTATAGCCAGCTTGTAAACCCTCATTACCCCCAATGACATAGATTATCCCGTCGACAGCGATGGTTGAAAACCAATATCTTTGCGAAGGCAACTCGGTCTGCTCTGCCCAGGTGTCAGTGCACGGATCATAGACTTCCACTATAGAGACAATAGGCGCCTCACTTGCGTCACCACCGATTATGTAGATCTTCTCATTCACGACGGCGGCGGATGTATGGCCTCTTCCGGTCGGCATATCAGCTTTCCTTGTCCATGTATCCGTCGTCGGATCATACTCATCTACCCTTGTAAGGGCTTCCCACACAGGATACGATTCCCCGATAGCGTACCAGCCCCCGATAGAATATATCTTCCCACCCACAACACTGGTGGAATGCTGGAGCTTCTTTATTGGCATATCGGCCTTCTGAGTCCAGGCGAAATCTCCTCTCGCACTACTGCCACCAAGCATAATCACGGCTGCGACCCCTACCAACATCAATCTCATTCTGTAACCATTTAACC
>JADHXR010000055.1 GCA_016782865.1 Phycisphaerae bacterium | reverse complement strand
CGAGAAATCCAAAGGGCTGTTCTGAACCTTGCGTTTTCTTGTCCGAATATTGTGACGCAGATTTGAAGGAACTCAGTCGTGGTCCCATGGTTGTATCTCATGAAACTCATCGAGTTCAAAACCTTTGGCTTTATTACTGTCCTTGGGACATACCTTGAATTTGAAAAGGTCAGAGGATAGCATACGTAGCTGACCTTGCAGAGGTTATTTCGGTCGGACTGGCTTGATATGAATAGGCGCGCCTCAGGGGTGAGGAAATGCTGTGCGTGTAATCAATCATATAGGGAGCACACATATGTTCAGGTATTGGATCGGCGTGTTCGCATTTGTGGCTCATGTGCTCGTTCTGCCCGGACAAACCATCGCTAAGTCTGAGTGGCCCACACTGCATAAAGACTATCAGAGAAGTGGTTACACAGATGAAGTCGTACGAGGTCCATACGAGAGGAAATGGTACCGGGACTTCCACGATGAAATGATTGCAACTCGGGTTGAAGCCATCGTTGCCGAGGGTAATTGTTTCGTTGGGAGGGTCAAGGGTCACGTCTTAATTCTTCATTATTCAGACACTGTGGCAAACTTACCTGCAAAGGGGCGATTAACGGGGTCATTCATATAGGTTCCTGTCAACTAGAGAAATACGTCCTGTCCCCTGAGCCGAAATATGTTCGGTTTGTTATGCTACTGCTTTGCAGCTTGACGTTACCGTATAGAAACGGGTTAGGTCTCATGCTCTTCTTAGATTGACTGGGGACAGACCCCGTTTATTAGGAGGACGATAGAAGAACGGCATCAGCCACCGGTTCTGGAACAGTAATGACTGACGATTTCCGATTTCCTCTTTGTTTGCTGTGAAAAGGGAATGAGCCCTGCCTCGGTGATGAGTCACTGATCGGCAGGTTTCAAGTGCCAGCCCTTTCTTTAAGCTATCAAAGACTACTAACAAAAAGCCAAACGAGAACCACTAATCTGCGCTAATCTGCACTGATGACCGACAAGCTACTGCCCGATCAAAGATTAGTGCCGATTAGTGAGGATTAGTGGTTGTGACAATGAATACAGTTCATCATTTTATCCTTTCCCGATGATCAGGGCTCCATTCATTTACATCAGGCAGGTAGGCCGTAATGATGGCCAGATAGTCATCCTTAGGCGCACAGACCACATGAACTGCTCTCGGGGCGTTATCAAGAAGCCTGTGCCCGAGTTGAACGTCGAGGCTGACGTTTTACTAGTTTCTGTTTATAGCTGGCCTGTTGTTGTTCCAGATGCTGGTAATACGCATTCGCGTTAGGAAACTGCTGTTCAATCTCCTTACGGATGCTTCGCACCTCTTGGACAATAGGATCATTTTGCATATTACACCTCCATCAGCTCTTCGGGCGTACAGATAACGGGTGTCAGTATGCCTTGCTTGGTGTTGATGACTTCAATGATTCGTTTCACCCGTCCCCCTGCAATATGGGTGCAGTTCCAGGTCACTAAGTAATCCATACCATGCCATACGGCAATGGCCAAATGATAGGAATCTGCCCGAGCTTTTTCCGGTAAGTCGATAGCCGCAAAGTATTTTCTGCTAGATCTTGAATCTCAGAAGAAAGTTCCAGGACTGCAAATACGCTGGCCTTCTCTATACGCTTACCTGCTGCGACAGGATCACCCTTAGCTATTTCTTCAATAACGACAGGTGAAACGTAGGCATCCAGTTTAGGTAGGGCGTGGTCCCACCAGTCTAGCGTCAGTTGCTGATGGGCCGTCACGATGAGATCACGACTGGCTCGAGCCGTAACATAGCTGATGATTGAGGTCTCAATGTAGACAGTCGGTTTCATGAAATCAGTGTACCAGATGGCCGTAAGATACACAAATGGAAAGAATGATTGGGTTTGCCACCTCGGCAAAGATGTAAATTAGATTGTCTCACACAAAGCCACCAAGAACACAAAGATTTGCTGATATAGGTTGTTTCTACTCAGTGTCTTCGTGTCTTGAGTGAGCGCAGCGAACGGGTGTGAGCAAACAGTCTGGTTGCGGCCAAAGGCAGCGCCGTGTTAATCCGTGTCTAATTCAGTTGCTGTTCAACCTCTTCTTCGTGCTTCCTCGTCCCGACTTGGCCGTGGAATCCCTCTTTTGCTTGCATACGGACAGCCGCTTCTGTTACAATGTATCTATAAAATCGATCAGCTCTCTTTGAAAGAGAAGGGAAACGACCATGCGCAGATTGAAAGGCTTTACGCTCATAGAGCTTTTGGTGGTAATTGCAATTATAGCGATATTGCTTGCGGTCCTGATGCCAGCGCTTCATCGGGCCAAAGAGCAGGGACAGCGTGCCGCGTGTTTGAGCAATGTCAAGCAGTTGACCCTTGCGTGGATGTTGTACGCATACGAGAATGACGATAAGATCGTCAACGGCAGCACCTTCTTCTCGCGACCCGGCGAGCCGGCCTGGATAGGGGCGCGCTGGCAGGTCCAAGGGACCCCCCAAGAGCTGCGAGAGCACCTCAAAGACGGGATACTCTACAAGTACAGCGAGGATGTCGATATCTTCAAATGTCCCACCGGGATTCGCGGAGAAGTCCTGACCTATGCGATCGTCGATGCGATGAATGGTGCCACGAGCATACCGGGAACGAAGGACCTGATGATTAAGCGGCTAAATCAAATCACCAGGCCTGGAGATCGGTTCGTGTTCATCGACGAAGGCAAGATATCGCCCGATAGCTGGACCGTGCACTACGACCGGGAAAGCTGGTGGGACCGGCCGACGGTTCGCCATGGGGACGGCACGAATTTCTCATTCGCCGACGGTCACAGCGACTACTGGAAATGGAAAGATCCACGCACGGTGAAACTCGCCGAAGGGACGATCTCCGACGCTGCGCAGCCGGGGAACCCGGATTTGCGCGCGGTCCAGAAAGCGGCATGGGGCAGGCTCGGCTACGAGCCCCAGGCGTTGTAGGCAGGGCCTATCAGGGACGTCCGCCGAAGCTCGCAGGGCTCATAGTGACCAACCGTCACGGCCTCTCAATGCCGCCACGATACCACGTTCGACTGCGAACTACAATGCTCCGGCCCGGCTGGTCTGCCCGCTGTGGTGGTAAAGTGCGGGCCCTTAAACGTTGAAAACCAGTGTCAGGTCGCTATCTTGCAGAGTGCCGGCCGGGCGGGCTGTCGCAGAGATTTTTCTTGACGGCACGGTGGGCAATGTGGTACAAATAATAATGGTGAAGTTTCTGGCTGCTTGAGAAACGCTCTTTGTCGCGAGAAGTGAATGTGAGTGAAGGTGAAATCATTGTCGGTCGTTCCGATACAACTCAATTTTATTCAAACTTTCCCTATTTTCGAAGGAGGACTGTCATGTGCAAGAGATTGGTTTGTCTAACCTCGTTTGTTGTGGTGCTGGCTCTGGCCGGCAATGCCATGGCCCAGCTCGACCCGGTTGCTGTTACGGATGGTCATGTGTACCTGTTTGACAATGTCGGGGCCGACGTACCGGATGATTCGGCCAACAGCAATACGGCCAATCTTGTTGGAAGCCCACAGGTCGTTGATGGCCTCAAGGGCAAGGCGTTACAGTTTGACGGGACCAGTGACGGCGTTCATATTCCGGATGCAACTGCGATCAACCTCAGCACCAACCAGAATCGCACGGTGATTGCAATATTCAATTGTGCAGATGTGTCTAAATCGGAGAAACAGGTGGTGTATGAGGAAGGCGGCACAACCCGCGGACTCGTCATATACGTGCATGAAGGTCTGGTCTATGCCGGAGGATGGAATCTGAGCGATTATACACCGGAATGGACAGGTACATTTATCTCTGCGCCAATTGCTTCCAGCGTGTGGTACTCAGTTGCTATGGTCCTCCGAGACGCCGGCCCAGCTCAGGAAGACGACAAGTTCGAGATGTGGATGGACGGAGAGCTGATCGCCGTGGGGCCCGGCGCGGAATTGAGGAGCCGCTCGAATGACTGCGGCATCGGATATCGAAATTCTGAATCGAAATTTCACGACGGTAATGCTACGGGGGGCGGCAGTTATTTTGAGGGCATAATTGACGACGTGTGGATACTCAGCAATGCTGCACTGACACAAGATGAGTTGCGTGGTTTCGCGGCTGAAGTGTGGCCTTTTGCCTTCGGCCCCACGCCAGACGATGGCGGCTTTCTCATGGGTACATGGGGGAACCTCTTTTGGGTGCCGGGAGGCTTCGCCGTCACTCACGACGTATACGCTGGCGAAAATTTCGATGATGTTAGCAATGGCACCGCCGATACGTTCATCGGCAATCAAGCCGGGACGGATATCATTGTAGGTTTCCCCGGATTTCCTTTCCCGGATGGACTCGTCCCGGGTACGACTTACTACTGGCGGGTTGATGAGGTTAACGACGCCAACGCGGACAGCCCGTGGAAGGGTGACGTCTGGAGCTTCTCGGTTCCACCAAAGACAGCTTATCTCCCCGTCCCCGCTGACGGTGCCGAGTCTGTGGTCCTGGACGCCGAGCTCAACTGGACAGGAGGTTTTGAGGCGAAGCTGCACACCGTCTATTTCGGCGACAGCTTTGACGATGTCAACAATGCTGCCGGGGGTCCTCTTCTGGGAGATCCCTTCTTCACGCCCCCGGGCCCGCTTGAATTGGCCAGGACCTACTACTGGCGCGTTGACGAGTTCGATCCCCCCTTCACGCACAAGGGCGAGGTCTGGAGCTTCACAACCGAGGGCACCGCGGCCGACCCGTACCCGGCCAAGGGCGCTGTCGATGTATCGCCGACGCCTATTCTCAAATGGACTCCCGGGAGTCTTGCCGCTTCGCATGAGGTGTATTTCGGGGCGGATGCAGATGCCGTGAAGAATGCCGGCAAGACTTCGCCCGAGTACAAGGCAAGCACGCTGCTCGGCGAGGAGATTTATGACGCTGGCAGACTGGAGCTGGAGACGACTTACTACTGGCGGATTGACGAAGTTAACAGCACCAATCCGGGCAGTCCGTGGATCGGCAATGTCTGGAGCTTTACGACAGGCGATTTCCTTGTCGTCGATGATTTCGAGTCCTACGATGACGTTGATCCACTCCCCGGCCAACCCGGTATCAATAGGATATTCGACAAGTGGATTGACGGCTTCGGGACTCTGACCAACGGCGCCCTGGTCGGCAATCCCCTACCGCCTTATGCCGAGACAACCATCGTTCATAGCGGCGACCAGTCAATGAACTATGCCTACGATAACGCCGGCAAGACTTCCGAGGCTACCCTGACGTTGGTGTATCCGCGTGACTGGACCGAGGAAGGGGTTGCGAAGTTGTCGTTGTGGTTCCGCGGCGCTTCCGGCAATGCAGCCGACCGGATATTTGTTGCTCTTGGTAATGCGGTGGTCTATCACGAAGATCCCGCTGCGACACAGATGACAGGATGGAACGAGTGGGTCATCGACCTGACGGAATTCGCGGGCGTAAACCTTACCAACGTCAACACCATTACCCTTGGCGTCGGCACTAGGAACAGTCCGGCTGCCGGCGGCACAGGTACGCTATACTTCGACGATATAACGCTGCGTCGGCCCGCTCTATAGCGGCTTATGCGGTAGCTTTGTTTCCACCCGGGGCCTGTGCCGATTATTCCGGCATAGGCCCCATTTGGTGTGCCGAGCATGTTCGGCAACTTGGAGGTGAAAGTCCTTTACACAACCTGATGGAGGTGAAGTGTTAGTGAAGCTTACGGCTTTGCATCGTTGGTCATTCTAAGTCACATTCAAAGGAGGACAAAAGATGTTGAGAACAATCACTTGTACCGCAATCTCGATTCTGGTGCTGAGCCTTGTACCGCAAAGCACAAGCTATGCCAACGACCCAAGCCTTGTCGGCTGGTGGACGTTTGATGACGGCTCCGGGACCACGCCTCTCGATTCGAGTGATTACGGGCGCGACGGCGAGTTCGTGGGCTCTCCCGAGTGGACCGACGGACACACAGGCGGCGCCCTGCGGGTCTCACAGGGCAATTACGTGGTCATCCCCGGATACAAAGGTGTCCTGGGGCCGATTTCTCGTACCTGTATGGCCTGGATCAAGACCACGACCGCTCCCGGTGTTATTTTCGGCTGGGCGCCTGTAGTCGCCGGCGCCAAGTGGATCGTACGCATTAACGACGGCGGCCAGTTACGCTGCGAAGTCCACAACGGATACCACTACGGTACAACGATTCTCACAGACGATCAATGGCACCACGTGGCAGTTGTCCTGGTGGACGACGGCTCGCCCGATGTAGTGGAGACCCTGCTCTACGTGGACGGGGTTCTGGAGACGAGCAACGCGGATTCTGCGGATGAGCCCATCAACACGGCTGAGGATATGGACGTGACGATAGGCCAGAATCCGCATGCGACGAACAGGTGGTTCGACGGACTGCTGGACGAAGCTCGGATCTACGATCGGGCCCTGACTCAGGCCGAGATTCAGGCGGTTATGAATGAGGCAGGCCAGGGCTTCCCCGTTGCGCGAGTTCCCTTGCCCGAAGACGGCTCTCTCTACGAGAACACCTGGGCCAGTCTCTCCTGGAGGCCCGGAGACTTCGCAGTCTCTAACGATTTGTATTTCGCAGCAAACTTCGACGATGTCAACGACGGCGCCGAGGAGGCTTTCGCAAGCAACACGGCGCTTGCGTCTCAGGTGGTGGGTTTTCCGGGCTTTCCCGCTCCGGGCGGCTTGCAGCCCGGCGTGACCTACTATTGGCGCGTCGACGGGATCAATGACGCCGATCCGAACAGTCCGTGGAAAGGGACCGTCTGGAGTTTCTCGATCCCGCCCAAAACGGCTTACAACCCCGATCCGGCTGACGGTGCCGAGTTTGTAGATCCGGGTGCGACCTTCACCTGGACGGGAGGTTACGGCTCCAAATTGCACACCGTCTATCTCGGCGAGGACTATGACGATGTGAGCAATGCCGTCGGCGGTATGCCGCTGGGAACGCCAAGCTATGATCCCGGCACTCTCGAGCCGGAAAAGGTCCTTTACTGGCGCGTCGACGAATTCGACGGTATTGAAACACACAAGGGCGGTATCTGGAGCTTTACGACGCCGGGTGCCGTGGGCAATCCACAGCCGGCCAATGGTGCGGTGGATGTGCAGATGATCTCAACGCTGAGCTGGACGCCGGCGGAAACGGCCGCTTCGCACGAGCTGTACGTCGGCACCGATGCTGATGCCGTCAAAAACGCCACAACGGCCTCACCCGAGTATGTCGGCCCCAGAGCACTTGGCGCCGAGAGCTACAATCCCGGAGGACTTGCCTGGAACAGCAGCTATGCCTGGCGCGTAGATGAGGTCTATCCGAGCGGCACCGTCAAAGGTCTCGTGTGGGCGTTCACGACGGCCGACTTCATTCTCGTGGATGATTTTGAGTCCTACGATGACATTGACCCTCTCGGCGGTGAACCTGGCATCAACAGGATATTCGACAAGTGGATTGACGGCTTCGCAAGCACGACAAACGGAGCACTGGTCGGTCATGACCTTCCTCCGTACGCCGAGCAGACCGTTGTTCACGGCGGCGGCCAGTCGCTTGTTTATCGCTACGAGAACACGAACAAGATTTCCGAGGCGACTTTGACGCTGGTTTATCCACGTGACTGGACCGACCAAGGCGTCGCGAAGCTGTCACTGTGGTTCAGAGGCGCTTCGGCGAATGCCGCCGATAGAATGTTTGTCGCTCTCAACGGCACGTCTGTGGTGTATCACGACGATCCGGATGCGACGCAGATAGTCAGATGGACCGAGTGGGTGATCGACCTGCAAGCATTTGCGGACGTGGAGCTTGCCAATGTGACCACCATGACCATCGGCTTCGGCACCAAGAATCCCGGCGCGCCGGGACCGGGTGGCCAAGGTACGCTGTACTTCGATGACATTGCGTTGTATCGACCCGCTCCGTAGCAGTTGATACGCCATACTCGCTTTGAGTTGGGGCTTGTACCGAATTCGTACGGTACAGGCCCCTTTTGTATGTCCCTACACGGCTGACTTGTAGTCGTTGCCAGTTCGACTGCGCTCAGAGCTTGCCCTGAGCTTGTCGAACGGGGCGGGCTCTGTTCGGGCATTCTTCTTGACCGCAGGCCCGCCAATTTGGTATAAATAGAATTGGTGGAGCTTGTGGTTTCGAAGCTTCGAATAGCCAGACGTTCTGGCAGCTTTTTGGTAGGAGGACGGAAATGTTGAGAAGACACACTTGTTTGGCTGTCCTTGTTCTGGTGTCGGTCGTAATTGCGCCGAGCGTGAGCAACGGTGCCGATCCGACCATTGCCGGCTGGTGGACGTTTGATGACGGCACGCCCACGGATATTTCCGGAAACGGCCTGGACGGTCTTCTGTTGGGAAATGCTGTGATCGTGGCTGATCCCGAGCGAGGCCAGGTCTTGCAGATCAACCAGAATGGCATGCAAGTAGACGGGCCTTTTGCCATCACCACCTCTTTCACCTTGTCCGCCTGGATAAAGCTCGATCAGCCGCGCACCGGGCGGTACTATTTTGGAGGGCCCTGGTGGATACGTACTGACAATCAAGGAGGTTCGGAGCACCACTGGTGTGAGATCCGTTACCCGGACGGTAGCTTTGTAGATAAATTTGACACACGCTCCGGGAACAGCCCTGAGGGACAACTGGACGGGCAGTGGCACCATATAGCCGTGGTCCTGCCGGAAGATGGTGCCGTTAAGGCCTATGTCGATGGTGCCTTGGCGCCGGTCCGTGATAACAACACGAAAGCGCACGATTTCGAGGGTGCCGTAGGACCGCTCTTCTTCGGGACGCAAGATGAAAACGGTGGAAATGCTATCAGCGGATACATGGATGACATCCGAGTGTTCAACTACGCAATCAGCGAAGATGAGATTCAGGCTATTATGAATGGGGCCGGACTGGCCGGTGTCGAATTCCCGCTTGCCAGGCGTCCTGTCCCTGAGGACGGCACCATGCTCGAAGCTACATGGGCCACTCTTAGCTGGCGGGCAGGAGACTACGCTGTCTCGCATGATGTTTACCTTGGTGACAATTCTGACGACGTCAATGGCGGTACCCCCGACACGGCGGTATTCCAGGGCAACCAGGGCGAGACGACTATTCTTGCCGGCTTCCCCGGATTTCCTTTCCCGGAGGGTCTGATTCCGGGCGCAACTTATTACTGGCGAATCGACGAAGTCAATGATGCCGATCCGAACAGTCCCTGGAAGGGAGATGTCTGGAGCTTCTCTATTCAGCCCTATACCGCTTATAGTCCCGACCCGGCTGACGGCGCTGAGTTCGTCGATCCGGATGGGACCTTCAACTGGACGCCAGGATTTGGCGCTGCCTTGCACACATTTTATGTCGGCACTGACTTCGAGGAGGTAAACAATGCCATCGGAGGTGTTCCGCGGAGTGAAGCGACCCTCAAGCCCGGCCCGCTTGAGTCGGAGAAGGTCTACTACTGGCGGGTGGATGAGTTTGACGGTGCTGCCACTCATAAAGGCGATGTCTGGGCATTTACCACTCCCGGCGCCGCAGGCGATCCGATGCCCGCCAACGGAGCTGTGGATGTAACGCAGACACAGGTCCTCAGTTGGACGCCGGCTGAGACGGCCGCTTCGCACGATCTCTATTTCGGCGCCGACAAAGACGCCGTGGCAAATGCCACGGAGGCTTCGCCCGAATTCAAGGGCAACAAGCCTGGCGGCGCAGCGAGCTACGATCCGGGCAAAATGCCCTGGAACACCACACACTACTGGCGTGTGGACGCGGTTTATGCCGCCGAAACGATCAAGGGCCTTGTCTGGAGCTTTGCGACAGCCAACTTCCTGCTCGTGGACGATTTCGAGTCCTACAATGATATAGATCCACCGGATCCCAACAGCAATACGATATACTCCAGTTGGATAGACGGCTATGGAATCCCGACAAATGGAGCGCTCACAGCCAATGAGTTGCCCCCATATGCCGAGCAGACGATTGTTCACGGCGGCGCCCAGTCGATGAAGTATCTCTACGACACGAACTTGATGATTTCTGAGTCGACCCTGACGCTGATCTACCCGAAAGACTGGACCGCCGAAGGCGTCACGAAGCTGTCATTATGGTTCCGCGGCGCTTCTGGTAATGCAGCCGATCGGATGTTTGTCGCTCTTGGCGATGCGGTAGTCTATCACGATGACGCGAGTGCAACGCAGATAACAGGATGGAACGAGTGGGTGATCGACCTGCAAGCATTTGCGGGCTTGGACCTTACCAACGTCAACACCATGACTATTGGCTTTGGAACCAAGAACAGTCCGGCGGCGGGTGGTTCAGGTCAGATGTACTTCGACGACATTCGACTGTATCGTTAGCTCTGGCGCAATTATTGAAGCGGCGTGCAGTTGTACCGCTGCCATGTATTGGAATTCGGGGCCTGTGCCGATTCATCCCGTATGGGGCCCCGTTGGATGTTTTCCCCGGCGGACTCGTGCCGATTGGGAGAATTCTCTTGACGTCAGGACGGATCGTTTTGTATAAAGATGGTACGTGAAGTTGCCGATAAATGTTTCTTGTGCTTTGAACTTGGCTTCTTGGCGTTTTCAATGGCTCTTATTGGGTTCTTGAAGGAAGGAGGCAGTGTCAAACCGCAGAAGAATCACTTTCGATGGATATTGGTGTGTGCAACGTGTGACCGCAGTCACTATCGGTTGTTTCTTAAATCTCTTTTCACAGGAGGACTATCATGTACAGTAAACTTACCTTTCTGGCTTGCCTTTTCCTGGTGCTGGGGCTGATCGCGGGCTCGTTGAACGCTCAGTCGCTCCAGCAGGATCCCGGCCCCGATGGGATTGTGTCGGTCGAAGCCGAGAACTTCGACGCCAACGTTGAAAATGGCGGCCACGCATGGGTGCTGACCGGGCCCACGGGGGGCTTTGCCGGTGCCGCCGGCATGTGGGCGCCAAATGGCCAGGGCGGGCACAGCAGCAACTTCTTGACCAATAGCGAGCGGCTGGATTATGAGATCAACTTTGTCAAGACCGGCATTCACTATGTGTGGATTCTGGCATGGGGCGAGAGCGGCAGCGATGACTCGTGCCATGCGGGTCTGGACGGCGACGCAACACTTTCCAGCCAAATGAGCGGCTGGAACAACAATTACCAATGGAGCAACAACAGGTACCAAGCGGCGGGTCCATCGCGGGTCAACGTAACTTCGACCGGCCCTCACACCTTGAACATCTGGGTGCGCGAGGACGGACTTATCATCGACAAGATCGTTGTGACCAGCAACCCCGATTTCACACTCTCGGGCAACGAGCCCGGCCCGCCCGAAAGTTTCTGGGGAGCCATCTTGAATGCTCACAGTCCGGCCCCCGCCGACGGCGCGCTGCATGCTGCCACGTGGGCCAGCCTCTCGTGGTCCACTGGAGAAACTGCGGCCACCCACGATGTGTATCTCGGTGAGAGTTTCGACGACGTCAACAACCGCGCCGCCGAGACCTTCCGCGGCAGCCAGCCGTCGCCATCGCCATCCATTGTCGTTGGATTTTTGGGGTCTCCCTATCCGGATGGTCTGGTTCAGGGAACGACCTACTATTGGCGGGTCGATGAGGTTGAGGCAGACGGCACGACCAGACATGAGGGACCTGTCTGGAGCTTTCGCGTTCCGCCGCTGAACGCGTATGATCCCAGCCCGTCTGCTGGGGCCGTGTATCAGGATACGGACATGCCCCTGACCTGGAATCCGGGCCTGGGTGTGAAATTAAACACCGTCTATTTCGGTGATACCTTCGAGGATGTCAACAGTGCCGCCGTGCCTGGGGTCGCCAGAGCAACGGCGGACTTTACCCCTCCCGGCCCGCTTGAACACAACAAGACATACTACTGGCGGGTCGATCAGCTCAATCCTCCAGCCACGATCAAAGGTGAGGTATGGAGCTTCAGGACGCTGCCCGAGATACCGATTACCGATCCCAGTCTGGTCGGATGGTGGAAGTTCGAGGCCGGCAAGGGCACGAGGATCGTCGACTTCTCGGGCCACGGCAATCACGGCACCATATCCGGAGCGGCCAACGTGCAGTGGGTTTCCAGCACGTTCAACCTGGGGCTTGAGTTCCTGGGCGACTACCAGGGCTACGTCGAGCTGCCGCCGGGAATGGTCACCACGGGCGCAGGCTCCGTTCTTATGTGGATCAACACGACTCAGGACGACGATGAAGGCATGCTCTGGTACGGAAGCGCCGAAACCTACGGTAACAGCTACGGCGGTGAAAATGAGATCCACATCAATATCGACGACCCGGGTGCAGGCGAGCTGGACTTCTTCCTGGAAGAGGACGGCAGTGGAAGTGACATTACCATAAACGGCCCCGAGGTCGGTGGCCATGGCTGGACTCACGTTGCAGCGACGTGGGACCTGGCCGATGGGTGCAGGCTGTACGTGAACGGTTTGGAAGTGGGCTCTGCGGCACACAACACGAACGTGAAAGAGCTCGCGATCATCCGGCTTGGCAGTGCCGCCGAGGACAATGTGTTCTACGAGGGCATCATGGACGATGTCAGATTGTTCGACCGCGCTCTCAGCGCCGATGAGATTGTCGAAATCTACAGCAAAGGTGAAGATCCTCGTCGTCCCGGCAGTCCGCAGCCAGGCAACAGCGCCCTGGCCACGCTGATCGAGGCAACCTCGCTTAGCTGGTCGCCTGGAGAGGGAGCGTCTGAGCATGACGTTTACTTCGGCATGGATGGAGATGCTGTGGCTAATGCCGACGCATCCGACACTAGCGGGGTCTATCGAGGTCGTCAGAGCATGACCGCCTATACGCCGTCGGAAGGTGTCGAATGGGCCGGCGGCCCATACTACTGGCGTATCGATGAGATCGCTGATGATGGGACGATCACCAGTGGCGGACTCTGGAGCTTCAGCGTGGCCGACTATCTTGTCGTGGACGATTTTGAGTCCTACAATGACACAGAAAGCGGACAGCCGGGCAGCAATCTGATATACGAGACGTGGAAAGATGGATTTGACAATCCGGCAACAAATGGCTCGGCCGCCGGTTATATCGTACCGTTTGAGCCCACCATGGAGGCGGGGATCGTGCACGGTGGTGGTAAGTCGGCACCGCTGCTGTACAACAACGCCGCGGCAGCTTTGTCCGAGATCACCGCAAACACCGCCGAGCTTCCGGTTGGCCGGAATTGGACGATAGGTTCGCCGCAGACCTTGGTGCTGTGGTTCCACGGCACCCCGGGCAACTCCGTCTCCGATCGACTGTATGTCAAGGTCAACGGTGTCAAGGTGACGTATCCCGGCAATATGGCCGACGTGGCCGAACTGAGATGGAAGCAGTGGGACATCGACCTGGCGAGTCTGGGAACAAATCTCACCAATGTCACACAGGTGGCCGTTGGCCTTGAGAGGACTGGCGCAGCCGGCGGTGCAGGCACCGTGCTGATCGACGACATCCGGCTGTATCGGACTGCGCCCCTGGTTGTGGTTCCGTCAGAGGAAGTCTGGATCGAGGCAGAGGCGGCCGCTTCGATCAGCGCGCCCATGAAGGTCTATGATGATCCGTTGGCATCGGCCGGAAAATACATCGGCACGGATGTCGGGATCGGCAACGAATCCGACACTCCGCCCGCTGACGGTGTCGCCAGCTACAGTTTCACCGTTCAGGGTGGAGTCTACAAAGTCACCGGTCGCGTGATTATTCCGGCCGGCGATTCCTTCTGGGTCCGGATTTTGGGCGCCACCGATCTGACTCCGGGCGAAGACCCCGACAACCCCGGCACCGGCTGGGTGAGGTGGTCCGATCCACCGGACGGAGACTACTGGCACTGGGAAGATGTGTTCAGCGGCGATCACGCCGGAGAGACCGCGAACTGGACGCTGCCGGGCGGGACGTACACTCTTGAGATTGCCCGTCGTGAAGATGGTGCGCTCCTGGACGCTATCGTGATTTCCAGAATCGACTAAACAGCATTGTTAGGCGTGCTTGCTGTGAGGCCTCACAGTGACGACGATAAGGCTTTGCATTTCAGGCCATTTCAGGGCCTATACCGATTGACTCGGTATGGGCCCTTTGTTTGTTATCCTTTGCTCGCTGTCGCGGCCGGCACCAAATCGCAATAGTAAAAACCGTTCTCGCGCAGAACAACCTCGCCCGTTGTGTGCGGAATCTGTCGCTGGAATATCGGCCCGTCGGATACGAACGAGTGGAATTCCCCGTTTTCGCCACACGGATCGACCGCCTCCGGGAGCGTAGAGAGGAATTGCTCGTCAAAAGGCCTGCCCACAAGCGTGCTGTCGAGAAGATTGGAATCGGCGCAGGTAACGATGGCTTCGAAGCCCAAATCTATGAACGCACAGGCAAGCTCGGCGGTATCTCTTTTCCATATCGGGAACAGGCCCTTCATTCCTATTTGCGAAAGTTTCTCTTGCCGATATCTTTTCAGGTCTTCCAGGAAGATGTCTCCGAAAACCACGCCGCAGACACCTTCAGCCCTGTATCTTTCAAGGATCTGGCGCATACTGGATTCATATTCCTCGTTGGAGGCGTTTTTCGAGAGGAATATTTTCTCCAGAGGCAAGGCGAGTGATTCGGCCTGTTGTTCGAGCAGGATGCTCCGCACGCCGTGCATGCAGATTCTGTCGTAGTCCCGCGTTATCGTCGTCAGCAGGGCCGCCACTTCATACTTGCCGCTTTTGCGAAGTTCGTGAAGGGCTAGCGCACTGTCTTTGCCTCCACTCCAGGAGAGTAACACTCTTTCCTTCACGGCTTTACCCTTTCACTTCAAATCGTACGGGCTATTATCCACGGGCTCGAACCAGCCCAATTTCATTTGGGCCGAGTCGATGCCGTAGGCATTCGCCTCGTCAAGACCGGCCATCCGGCGCGGGTCGATATGCCCGTCGGCCCAGCCGACATTTGCCTGGTCTCTATGGCGAAAATGAATGGACGGCGACAAGTAGAACCCCGTAATCGGCCGGCCGTTATACACAGCAAAAGGCGGTTCGACGAACGAGTATTCGATAAGAGATTTCCCGTCTTTGGCCATCGCGGTGTCGGCAAACATAACAGTCTCGCCGGGCGAGGCAATTTCCGCCATCCGGGTCGTCCTGGCATAGGAATCCTTCCAGTTGATGCTCGTCCCGCCCTGCCAGAGGCGGCTGCCGATATACGTCATGTTATAGCCGTAGCCGCCGCAGCCCTGCTCGAAATTCGCACTCCAGTCGCGGCCCTTCACGAAGTCCACTTTCGCGGGACACTCCTTGACCCGGCCGTCAGCCAGATATCCCGCCAAAGGCCCTCTGAGCGGATCGAACGAATCGTCGAGCCTGTCCCTGCGCCCGTGCCAGCGGGCCAGCCCTGCGCTGTTGTCCCACATGTCACTCGCGGCCGGTACATACGAGCCGTCATTCTCGGTGGCGTAGCCGACACCTGCCAACAGGAGCTGGCGCAGATTCGACTTGCAGGCCAGCGCCAGGCTTTCGGATCGAGCCGCACCGAGAGCCGGCATCAGTATCGCCATCAGCATGGCCATGACTGATATCACGACCAGCAGTTCGGTCAGCGTGAACGCTCTTGTCTTTCTGTTACACATAAGACTCCGACTTCGAGCGGATAGCGTGCAGCGTTTAGCGGATAGCAGCTCGTCGCATCCTATTGCGCTATCCGTTATCTGCTATCCGCTATCATTTATGCCATTGTTCTGTCTTGCGCCATTGATCGACAAAGACGTCAAAATCGGAAACGTCGACGATCAGGTCTTTAGGCTCGGCCAGATCGCACCTTGCTATCCACCCGGGCTCGCCGAAGCGACTGTCCAGCGCCGAGATAAGCAATTCGAAATCGACCACATCGACCACACCGTTTAGATCGATGTCGGCGGCATGCTCCTGTTCTCTCAGAACGCCTACCGCTTCCAAATCAAATCCGCCCGAAGGGTCCGCCGCCATAGATGCGTCCCAGGCGTCGTAAATCGGATGGTTGTCCGCGTAGAAGTCCCAAACGCCCCAGGTGGCGGAGTCTATGTGCAGCACGGCGTCATCATAAAAATCTCCGCTGCCCGGCACATCCACGATCCGCACATACCTGATATCGTTTATGTCCACCAGGGTTGAGACGACGTCCGGATCGTCGGCTATCTCCTTCAAGTCGAACGGCGTGCCCGTGCAGATACCGTTGGCGTTCGGATGCTTGCCGGCCAGATTGTAGGCGTTGCTGATCTCGATAGTCCCGTAGCGGCCCACAAGCTCCTCAGTCAAAGACACAGAGGGAAACCGGACAAAATCAACGCCGTTCGATGACACCTCGACGTACGCAAGCTCGGCGAACATCTGGCCCGCGAGCGAGTCGCCGCTCCAGTCGGCGCTCGAGATGAAGGCGTTCTCGAAAACAACAAAATCATAGCCGGCGCCCTGACGAATCGGCTCGGCGAATGACAACGTTATCTGACCCGGCGGCAGACCCTGACTGATCTGATCCTGACTGAGGTGGCCCAGGCTGACGATGTCTATGTTGCTGCCCGTGGCCGGGCCCAAAGCCATGCTTGGATCGGTCCATTGCCCGGCCAGTCCCGGCGCCGGCTCGTAGCTGACGACCTCCGTCGCCCAGCCGCGAAATATCGGATTTATCACCGCGTTGGGGTCCTGCGGATCGGCATGGCCCCAGCCGTTGTTGGGATCTACGTAGCCGCTTATACCGGCCTCGGTGTAGGGGCCCGCGCCGTCGGCGGCCGCCCGGCCCACGAGCGTATCTATCGCGAAGTACGCTGGAGTGTTCATGCCCCAATCGCCCACGTCGCTGGAACTGAGCGTAAACTCCAGGCTTTCGACAACGCCCAGCGAAGTCAAATCGACGTATTGCCACATATCGACAACGTAGTCGCCGCTGTTGTCGGCCGAGCGGTAATCGGCCAAGTAGAAATCGACCGCACCGGTCACAGCGCCGCCGGCGTCTTTACCCGTGATCGTCAGCAGAAAGAAGTCCGGATCATTGCCTGCGGGTCCGCCGAACTTCTTGGAGAAGAGATCTGCGTTTTGAATGGCGTGGTAAGGGTAGCTGCAATTGGTGACGTACAAACCGTCCACCACGCCGGGGCTGCTCAACGTAACAGTCGGCGGCGAGGCCCAGCCGACGTAGCCGATCGCGTAATTAGCTGAGCCGTCTTGGCCGGCTCCGGTGATGGCGTTGTATTGTGCCGCCATCCCTTGTGTCGTGGTGTCGGTTGCGCTGGAATAGGAGAAGCCGTCCCACGAGCCCCAGTCGGTGTTGTAGCTGTTGCCAAAATATGCGACCCCGCTGGCGAAGCCGCCCGATCCGTCCGAGCCGTTCCAGTAGGAGTCACCCGTCAAAACCAAATCCTCAAAATCTGCAATATCGGCGCGCGCAACGCCCGCCGCCAGAATCGTGATCAAACAAATCAAGTTCCCAAATCTCATCAATCTCTCAAATACCATAATACGTCCTCCAATCCAAAACACCGCTGCTTGCTCTCTGGTGCATTTGCTGCTCACCGCATCCTACGAAGCCAGAACACAAATATAATGTCGGTATCGCTTTGTCATTCTGTGTGCCTCCTTTCATTCTAGCCGGCCCTTAGGACCATGCACGAAATAACTTGCCGTTTTGTTGCCCAATTGCACCGCATCTTTGGCTGCTCCTCAATCGCGGAATCCTGATCCCTCGGCTTCGCTCGGGACAGGCTCCGGCCCGCTACGCTTGCGGTTCCACTCAATCGTCGCAGCCAAATCTACGGCACACTTGAACATCAAATTCAGCAATCTATTTCGTGCACGGTCCTTATCGAGAGCGCTCCAATAAAAAAACCGCCGTTCCCACGAAGGAAACGGCGGCTCTTAATCGTCCAGCCAGGCTTAATCCACTCCCCGACAAAAACAGGGCCATGGAATCACACATACGTTCCAAATCGCGAGAACACAACAAAAGTGCAATTGCAGGCAGGTTTTCTGACTTGCGCCCTACCTCGAGACTCCTTCCCATCCGCCGCCAACTCGGCTACGGATAGTGGACAAACGTCTCTCGGATTTCCGACTCGAGATTTGGAAAGGATAACAGGATTGACCAGGATTAATTATCAAGTAAATCCTGTTATCCTGTCAAGAATCGGAACAGGCGCTCACAGCGGCGCGACCGTCGCGGATTTTAACCGCGTTCCCGTTTGATTATCCCAGGGCAAGAAACCCCGGGACCCGTAATTGAAATATCTGCTTGTCAAAGAGCTACTAAGACAATTACCAGACCATCCGACACAAGTCAAACGAAAAACTGAGAAATAATCAGGGGAATTGGTGCGATTCATCAGACCATATCAGTATCTGATCTGCTCTTGTTTTTGCTGCTTAGGCGGCTTCGGATTGGCTGCAAGGTAGTCATTTATGTATTTGCGAACATGAGTCTTCACGACCCCTCTCATCACAGATGTTCTTTCCCTGCCTATATATAGGCCGCTGTCCCAGCAGATGCCCTCGGCAAATTTGTAGTTTCTCGCCGGAGATGCATCCTCGAAATGGACCACCCGAAAAGAAAAGAGATACGTACCTTTGAGCCTGGGCTCTTGATACATTACAAGATATACTCCCAGACGGGGCCGGCCGGGAGTAGATTCTAAATCCTCTTTCGTTATAATCTTTATCTCCGAATCCTCCAGTAGTCGTTCGACATCCTCCTGCAGTTGACTCGTCATAGATTCTTCTTCGGATTTTTCCTTCGTAATAACGCTCACAAGCACAGAAACCCCATCGGACTCGCTCAGACGTCTGCAATGCTAACTCGTAAGAGCTTGAAAATTATTCCAGATAATCATCAGGCCACCTTGCTAAGTTGTTTGGTAGTTGCACGTTGTGTTAATAGTATGGTCGCGATTATTTGGGCACCGTTTGGCCTCAAGCGATACTTCCTCGTATTGGGAAGACGCCGAATAATTTTGTGCTCTCGTTGGAGGCGTAGAAGATATGTCACCTTGCCGGAGGCTTCTTTCGCCTGGCTGTTAGGGTAAAGGAATTGTGCAATGTCCTTGTTTCTAAAGTCACCAGCAAGTCCACAGGCAGCTACTGCAGAGAGTAATTGTTTATCTTTGATACACCATGGACGTAAGGGGCGTATTGACTTTCCTTTACTACGCCGACGTTTACAGATAGGAGCCACCACGTCTTCAACTCGCTGATTCGTATCAAGTGCTGCCAAGGCCTCCAGATAGCGGTCATTGCTTTTCTGAGGTTCAAGAAACTCGCAATGCGATTGAATTGTTTGCACCAGTCTGTTTTAAGCATCTGATCCATCTGTCTCTGGGCTTTGGCAAAATCAGAAATCCATGGGTAGCAATTGTCACATCGAATATAGTCAATACCCTTTTGATCCATTCTTTGTGCCAACCATTCACGCCCATTCATCCAGATTTGAATAGCAAAGGGAAACCATGTTTGGATACGTGCCCCCATAAAGCCAAAATACGGATCATACCAATAATGATAGAGCTGCATACATTTGCCATGCAAGATCTGTAAATCCAACGTCTTGGCATCTCTATTCCTATGGAGTTCATAGGTAATGCAGGGCTCAACCGTACGAAGAATACAGATCAGTCCATCCGTGATGTGATCTCGTTTGGCAATCTCCAATGCCTTATCTTCTTTATTGATTCTGCCAGAAGGCAAATAGAGATTCGGTCGATTATTCCGGTGAGCCTTTGCCACAGAGGCGTTGATCAGTTCGGCGGTCTTGTCTTTGGCGTATTCCTTGAAATCCTTCATCAGAATACCCATATGCGACAAATACGAATTCATGCCGCTTAAATTTGCGACCAATCTTAGCGTTGCCCGAAAAACAATGCGGTCCCAACCACTTAAAACACCTATAATGTTTTTACTGTGCTTTTGAATGAATGCGTTCATGGCATCCTCCTTGATTAATATAATCTGTTTGGTAACAAAACGATTATATCAAGGATGGATGCCTTTGTTTAGGCGATAGCCTCATTGGTTCCGGCCGAAGGCCGGGCTGTGTAGATCCGGGAGCTTTCGCCGGGTGAAGCGTCATCTCAACCGTGCGGCCATCGGCGAGAACCACGGCCAGTAGCAAAATGATAAGGCATGAAAAAGTGCGTTTCACAGGACATCTCTCCTAACGGTCAAGAATAATATGGTAAATCCGGGGACAAGTCACTTTTCGATCTTGAATTCGTACTCATTGATCCTATCTCTGCTATCTTTGCCCCGGCAGCGCAGGATGAAGCCCTCGGCGGTCTTTTCGTATTGAAAGGGTCTGCCGCTGAACATATCTGTAGGCAGGCCCGCAGGCAATGTGTCGGGAAGTTTGCTTGTCTTGGCCTTTAATATGTAGATCTCGATAGCTGCTCTAACGGCATTGAAGTGGGTTCCCAATCCTATTGACTGGATGTAAATCTTGTGCCATGTAGGTGCAAGGCCGGCGGTCAAAGTTGCGTTGAGATCTTCATCGAATTCTCTTGTCAACTCTTCGTCTAACCTCTTTACCTCTGCATATCCTTGTGGATATGGCAGGTCGAAGGCAGCTTCGACAGCGTCCATATATCCGTTCCAGTACTCCTTGTTTCTGCTGAAAAACTGCTCATCAGCGGCAAGAATTCTCTTAAGCACTATCTTCTTAAAGGGCCCATCGTCAAGGCCGGAACGCACCACCGCGCCAATTTTTTCGGGGGACATACAAATTGTTCCTGAGTCTCGTTCGGCTCGAAGGGCAGGTTTCACCGAAAGCGGTTGGCTGTCGATCTGAACTAATTGATTTCTGAGCCAGGTCAATGTTTCGATGTCTTGCGGCATGTCCGAGAGGATTTGGCTAATGCAGCTATTTGTCGCACCGCTGAGTCCGAGGCCAATCAAATAGCTTATGATCAGACGTTCGTTTATGTGCCGAGCCATTCTGTAAATGCTTATGCACCGACCAAACGCTGCCTTGTACTCACCTAGGTGGGCAAGAGTCTTTGCATCGGCAAACGTCAGAAATGATAGCCGCCTGAACTGGCTCAAAGGCGGCATCAACGCATCAGGGCCCTGGGAATAATCTATCCCCCAGTCACAATCCTTCACCTCAGAGGCATCGAGCACGAAGCTTATTATTCTCCGATTCTGTTTGAGAAATTCTTCGATTCTTTCATTTGGCTCGATTCTGCCTCGGCGCAAATCGTTCAACATATCACTCATCTCCGAGTCTACCTCGTACAGCATACAAGCCTGGTAGTAGAGTACAGCGGCGTTCTCCGGCGGGTAGGCAAAGGCAGATCGAGTTGATACAAACAGTACTGTAGCAGCCAACATTGCTGCCGTCGTCTTCTTGTTTCCGATAGTCTTCATTACTACAGACTCATTTCCAAGACGAAAATGGGCGCAGCAATTGCCATTCTTGAAGATTTTCTGATTATACTGCTTTTCGATTGACTCAATAACAATCAAGGCAATGCAATGTGCTTTGATTCGAACGCAATTCTGAGCGCATGAAGAAAGGCCGGCTCCTGGTAACCGGCCTTTCTTCGAGACTAAGCTCTCTTAGTCAACCAGAAACACGCTTCATCGCCCGCCGGTCCCTACTCGGCAGACGTTGTTTCTTAGCCAACTCTATCATATCGCGTATTGCAAAAGTGCCCTACTCTGTCGCGACGTCAGCTTTTGCAGCGCAGCAAGCACCTGCTGCCTCAGCAAGTTTGGCCTCTCCACAGCAGCCAGCAGGCTTTTCACAACCGGCTGCCGGATCACCACAGCCACCCGCAGGTTTCTCACAATCCCCGCAACCACCAGCGGGTTTTTCAGCGCCGCAGCAGGCCTGGGCCGGAGCGGCTTCGGTAGCAGCCATAACCTGAGGAAATCCAGCCGTCTCGGCTTTTGCCGCCGCACAGCACGGTTTCGCTTCGCCGGACGCGCAGGCTTTGACCTGATCGTCTGCCTTCGCCCTGCCGGGCAGGACATCAGCATAATCGGCCACAAGAACACCCGCGACCAGCAACGCCGCGGCAACAGCACCCAAAATGATCAAATTCTTTTGTTTTCCAAGGCTCATAAGTATTCCGCTCCAAAAAAGTTGTCATTACTCATCCAGTTCCACTCAAAGGCCGAGATAAAGCCTCCAACGGGTCATTATACCACCTAGATCGGCATTCTGTTCAAAGAAAACCTTTCAATTATCGAAAATCGAAGCACTATATCTTTATCTTTAGAAAAGCTGCATTTTCTCGCCCTCGGCACGGCCATACGCCGCTGCTTCTCACCGAGCCAGGTACTCTTGTGCAAGGCGTTCAGCCGCCGCAGCAAGCAGCTCACGGCTGTCTCTCAGTGCGTCGGCCAGCGGCAGATCGTCCGGCTTGCTCGCCAGAGCCACTTCGATGCCGAGTTTTCGATATTCATCGGCGCCGATCTTCACCTGTCCGGCAAGTACGGCTACACGGGTGCCCGACTGCTTTGCCAGTGTCAGGATTCCGGAGACCACCTTGCCACGCAGCGACTGGCGGTCAAACGAGCCTTCGCCCGTGATGACCCAGTCGGCGGACTTCAGTTCGGCTTGGAGGTTGCTGTGCCGCATCACCGTTTCTATGCCGGAGACGATACTTCCCTCCATAAAAGCGATGGCCCCGGCGGCTAGCCCCCCCGCCGCCCCAGCGCCGGGCACATTTTCAATATCGGTGCCCAGTTGCGCGCCGACAATATGCGCCAAGTGGGCCAGTCCTCTCTCGAGCCGCTCCACCATCTCGGCCGTCGCTCCTTTTTGCGGGCCATAGACCTTCGCCGCCCCGTTCTCGCCGCATAGCGGATTATTAACGTCGCAGAGCACCTCGACCGCGACAATTGCAGGCTTGCCTGGCTTTTCTATCTTCGCTATATCCTCAAGTCCCGCCCCACCGAGTGCCACCGCTTCACCCTTGGCGTCGAGAAACTTCCACCCAAGCGCAGTGGCAGCGCCCACGCCACCGTCGACGGTTGCGCTGCCTCCTACGGCCAGAAGAATTTTCCGCGCGCCGTGCTCGGTCGCAGCCGCAATCAATTGCCCCGTTCCGTACGTGGTGGCCCGCAGTGGATCGAGTTGATCCGAGGTGAGCAGTTCAAGGCCGCTCGCAGCAGCCATCTCCACGAGGGCTGTATCATCGCCAAACCATGCAAACCCCGCCTCTACGTTTCTTTCCGGCAAAGGGCCCATTACTTTGCGGGCAACCCACCTGCCATCGCCGGCTTCGATCATCGCGCGTGCGGTGCCCTCCCCTCCGTCGGCCATAGGTTTGAGGATGATTACAGCGTCCGATAAGACAGGCTTCATTGCCTCTGAAATGATCTTACATGCGTCGAATGCTGTCAGCGTGCCCTTGAAAGAGTCCATTGCAACAACTATTCTCATGCGACTGATCTCCCCTTAACAGCGCTGAAAACGGCATGCGCCACACGTGAGACTTCCCCGCCGTCTACTCGCCGCAGACCACATTTGATTGCCGACCAGTCCGACAGGGCAATACTGGTTCCACCCAAACAGTTATCCCAAATGCCTAAGGCTGTCAATCAATTTCCCGCCGGCAGGCCAACGAACTCTACACTCGGCCACCTTGGCATCAAAGACATTGAGCACTCTTGCAGAAAGGCTGCTGTTGCCCCGATTGAACTGAGAACCCCTATGTCAGTGCTGATATGCCCATTTGCATGCTCCCGTGACTACTACTGACGGATCGAACGGGGGATGTGCTTGCAAGGCAAGCCCGCCAAGCGCGACACCCTAACGACGGACCGGCCGCCCTGGCGTCCACCTCTCTTGGCGTGAGGCCGCGGCAGTGCCAGCCATCTGTTGATGCGGTCCGATTCAAGGCTCCCAAAGTTCATGCGCAGGTAGGATTCGCCGACCGTATCGGTGCATATCTAAAGAACCCATCAACTACGGCCTTGGCCCGTGCACTCTAGCGCCAGGCCCAGACAATTGCCGCATGGGTTGCCCTCCGCTCGCGAGCACCGCATTTGCCCCGGAGTGCACTGGCCGGATGTGAGCGGCACAGAATTCTTTGCAGTCAGGTCAGGTATCAGGCATCCGCTCGCCAACGGCCGGCGCGCCCTCGCGTGAACGCATGCCTGGAGCGTGGCATTTGGATGTCTGCCATGAGTTGACCAACCGCAGCAAGTGGCAGGACAGACGCTACTGCTTGTCCTTTAGCCGGGAGAGGTGGACGAGAGTTCAATTTTCACGGGGCAGGGCGGTTAGGACCATGCACGAAATAAATTACCGAATTTGATGGTCAAGTGTGCTGCAGATTTGGTCGGCTTCGATTGAGCGAAACCACAGGCGTAGCCGTTCGGAGCCTGTCCCGAGCGAAGCCGAGGGATCCGGATTTCGCGATTGAGAAACGATCGAAGATGCGGTGCAATTGCCCAGCAAAACGGGAAGTTATTTCGTGCATGGTCCTAAGAGTCTCTGGGCTGCTTGTGGACCACGAGGCTTTAATCCCCACTGCGTTGCCTCTACCACCGCAACGCCGGACACCCCAAACAGAGGAACTCAGATATGATCGCACTTTGGAAACCGTGCCGCCGATTCGTTTGTCATGGTTCTTGGGATTGCAAGCAGGGTTGCGGATTTTCATGAGGACCCACTGGCTGGCCCGGAATGACGCTTGCAGAGGGATTGTGCCACGTCGGGTCTGCCTGGATGATAGCCGAGGGGCTTTTACGTTCCCACTCGTATTCGAATGTTTCACGTGAAACATTGTGGCCCTGAGCATTCCTCTCTCGGGAGTTTTCGATCCCGCTGACGCCTAATCACGAGGTGAGTTACCTCTGCGCCAGTTGATACGAAAAGAAGAAATCTCTGCAGCATCGGCCTTTGCAGGAGGCGCGTCTCACGTGGAACTGGACAAAATGATCTTATTCGCGTGTCCAGAATGTAGCACGCCCCCGTCGATCGTCAGAGCCCGCCTGACTCTGAGTCATTGTCGCACATCATGCCGAGATCGCAGAAGGGCGATGTTTCACGTGAAACATTCTTCCTCGAAGCAGAAGCGCGATGTTTCACGTGAAACATTTTTCCTGGAAGCAGAACGGCAGTGTTTCACGTGAAACATTTTTCTTAGAAGCGGAAGGGCAGTGTTTCACGTGAAACATTTCTTCTGGAAAATGATATTTTTCCCTGGCAAACGTGTAGATTTTCCAGTAAAAACTCCGACATAGTAACTGGCCCGACTACGGAATGTCGCTGCCAGAAACCCGCCACTACGGGCGCAAACAGATGCAGCCGCAGATGGCAATATGTGAAGGAGCGTATATGGCTGACAAGAAGGGAGACAAGCCGAGACACCTCGGCAGGGGGCTTCAATCGTTGCTGAGTCCTATAATAGCCGCCGCCGGTGATGTCCCGCCGACATCTGCTGGCCCAACTATGGAATCTAACTTTCCGCCGGATAACGAGTTACGAGATTCGCTACGGCATCTTAGCGTCGATGCTATCACGGCCAATCCGTACCAGGCACGTACTGTCTGGAACGACGATGAACTGGCCGAGTTGACCGAATCCATAAAAGCCAACGGGATAATCCAACCCGTTGTCGTTCGTCCATCGGGGCTCGGTTATCAACTTATCGCCGGCGAGCGACGATTGCGCGCCGCCAAATTGGCAGCTTTGACTGAAATACCCGCCCTGGTTCGTCAGGCAACGGATGAGCAATTGCACGAATGGGCGCTCGTCGAGAACATACACCGCGTGGACCTTAATCCGATCGAGCGAGCGAAGGCCTACCGCGAGTATTTGAGTTGCTTTTCCCTAACACAGGCCGAGGCGGCCGAAAGGCTTGGCGAGGGACGCTCTGTGGTTGCTAACTACTTGCGGCTACTGGACTTACCGCTGGAGATTAAGCAGATGCTGGTCAATAACCAGCTCACGATGGGTCACGCCAGGGCGATCCTGGCATTGCCCACCGACGAGCTGCGGCGAAAGCTTGCCAACAGGGCGATGGCAGGGCGGCTGAGTGTGCGCGAGGTTGAAAGGCTCGTGCGGAAGTATCTTGCCGGAACTGGCCAGGCCAGGCCAACGGTCCGTGCGAAGCCGCCTCACATTGTCGATCTCGAGAACAAGCTGGCCAGCGAACTGAGCACTAAGGTGTGCATTGAGACACGCAAGAACGGCCAGAGAGGCCGGATCATCATCGAATTCTATTCGCTCGACGAATTCGACGGCATAGCCGAAAGGCTGGGCCTGCCTTCCGCCGAGCAACTCTGACGACAAAAGCAGAGACAGGAAAAAACCGCAACTGGAGAATTTTCCCGTGCGGGATGGGCGTATATTGTGTATACTGACATAATGTGTGCCTGCATATAATGTGAAGTGCTGACTTTTTGTGGGGACGTATTTGGTGTGACGTTTTATCCTTATTTTTGGGAGGAAATATCATGAAGCGTTTTCTCATTTCAATCTCGATTCCATTACTATTACTGTCATTCGGCTTGAGCACTGACGTTGCCTGGTCGCAGGCGAAGAAGGATTTGAATCAGGCCGCAGTTGACGGTGAACTCGATCGAGTCAAGTCCCTGGTTTCCGGCGGCGCAGACGTGAACTCGAAGAACAGAATGGGCATGACGCCGTTGGTCGTGGCGGCGATGAACAGTCGCACGGCAGTTTGCGAGTTTCTTGTTGCCAGTGGGGCCGATTTGAATGCCAAGGACGGCCAGGGCCGGACGGCTCTGTATTTCGCCGTCGACAGAAACAACAAGGAGTTGGTAGAACTGCTGCTCAAGAAGGGGGCGGACGTCAATATTGCCACCGGGGCTGGCGAGAACGCTTTTTCATTGGCTAAGAAGAAGCGCAACGCTGATGGCAATACTGAAATAGTCGATCTTCTTGCCAAGAACGGTGCTACCGATCCCGTTGTCCAGGTTGGCTATGGGGATGAGTACTACGCAGATGAGGGAATGGCCCCTGGTCGTCCCGGTGCGATGCCGGGGCGGGCAGGTCCGATGAGAGGCGCAGCGCCGGCGGCGCCCGAGGTTGATTTGCTAGCCGACCCGAATGAGATCACGGCAAGGCTCAAAACGTTCGACGGTCTGGAGCAGGCTATAGTGGGATTAGCGAAGAAGAGTACCACTGAGATGCGCTACTGGGGACAGAGCAAATATGACAACAGAACATCTCTTGCCAGAGCCGTCCAGCAGCAGGTTGAAGACGAGTTGGCTCTGGTGAAGAAGATCGCCGTTGAGGAAAAGGCCACGAAGACAGTTGAGGCGATCGACGCCCTGGTCAAGCAAAAGCAGGACCGGTACAAGAGCATCAGCAGAGAATTGATGCAGCAGAAAAGGGAGGCCTCGCCGGGGCAATCTTCACTCGCGGGCGCCCGGTCTGGTGGTCGCACTTCAGGCAGATCGAGGGGTGGACGGTCTTCATCGGGATTGCAGGCCTCCGGAGGAGGAACGGCCGGAGCCTATGGCGACGGCGGCGCCTACGGTCCCGGTACAGGCGAGACGGGCAGACCCGGTCGTCCGACCAGACCTGCCGAACAGCTCGATCGCGCAACTCAGGACGAGATTCGCCAGTGGACGCAGGCGACCATGGACAACAAGCCCGATCTGGCCAAGACCGTGCATCCGCAAATCCATGCCGAATTCGCCATGATACGGCGGGTTGCTGTCGAGGAAGAGGCGAAGAAGACTACTGCTGCCATAGACGGTGTTTTGTTGGCCAGGCAGGTGCGGTTTGACGTGTATGTCAAGATGGCTGATGCATTAAGAACAACCGCGGCGTTGGGCCAGAACCCCGGCGCGGCCGGTAGTAGGTACGGGGAAGAGGGCGGAAGAACTACTGGCGGCCGCGGGCGCACTACCCGAGGAGTATCAGGTGCCAATCAGCAGCAGACCACGCAAAGAGGAGGTCGTACGCGGCGGCGCTAAGCACCGATGGCGAAACGGTTAGCTGGAAAAGTCGCGATAGTAACGGGGGCCGGCAGGGGAATAGGCCGCGCGATCGGCATTGCGCTGGCGCAAGAGGCCGCGACGATCGTCTTGGCGGCGCGCGCGAGTGACACACTTCAAGAAGCCGCCGAGAAGGTGACACAGGCAGGTGGCAAAGCGCGTATCGTAGTAACCGAACTGACGGACGAGGAATCCATCAAGGGCCTTGTCAAGGACACTGAAGCAGAGTTCGGCCGGCTTGATGTGTTGGTCAACAACGCCGGCATTACCCACTCGGCGAGATTGGAAGAAACCGCGACCGAGGACTGGGAGCGATGTATGTGGGTCAACGCCCGGGCGCCGTTTATTCTCTGCAGAGAGGCTCTGGCGCTGCTGAGAAAATCACAGGCCGGGTATATCATTAACATCGCATCGGTCGTGGGCGTCAAAGGTTATCCACTGCAAAGTGCCTATACCTCTTCCAAGCACGCCCTTCGCGGCATGACAATTTCGTTGTCCGAGGAGTTGAGGGACTCGAACATTCGCGTTCATCTTCTCTGTCCCGGCGGAGTCGATACGGACATGGTCGCCAGAGTGCGGCCGGATATTCACAAGGACGAGCTTATCAAGCCCGAGGAAATCGCCGAGCTGGTTCTCTACCTCGTGGCACACAAAGGAAACGCGGTTATTGATGAGTTGCACATTCGACGAGCAACGTCGGCACCGTGGTTTTGAACCGCGGATTACGCAGATTACGCAGATAACAAGGAAGCAACCATGCGGATAGTCTGTCAGCGAGTTTTGGAGGCCGAGGTCAAAGTCAACGAGCAACGAGTAGGCAAGATCAACACGGGCCTGCTCGTGTATCTCGGCGTTGGCAAAGGTGACACTCTGAACGATGCCCAGTTCATAGCCGACAAGCTCGCAAACCTGCGTATCTTCGCCGACGAAGCCGGCAGGATGAATCGAAGCGTGCTCGATATTGGGGGCAATATCCTGCTTATCAGCAATTTCACCCTTCACGGCGACTGCCGAAAGGGCCGCCGTCCGGGCTTCGACGCCGCAGCCGAACCGTCATTGGCAGAGGAACTCTACGAGAAAGTAGCCGCTCTTGTGGCCGCCCAGGGCGTCGGCGTCGAGAAGGGCACCTTTGGTCAATACATGCAAGTCACCAGCCTAAACGACGGCCCAGTGACATTCCTGCTCGACAGCGCCAAGCTGTTTTGAACGGCTGATAATAGCTTAATTCCAGCCGATGTCTGCGTCCCAAAGCTAAGCAGTAATCCAGGGCGCCCGCTGTCCTCTATGAGAACCTATCATTATCAAGCACGACTCCTCGAAAAATGTACCGGATACCTTTAATTCCCCCTCTTAGTGAAAGATTGTTTGAGAAAGCCTGCTAATGTGGTATGATTGACAGAGTACAAAAGGTTGGAAAGTCCTTACACCGTAGGTGAAGACGACTAACCTTTGCAGTTTCTTTGTTTGGCAGTTCTACCTGATTGGAGTAACGATGGCAAAAACACTAAAGACTTCGCCTGAGGACAGGACATGCAACTTTCCGAGCTGCAAACGTCTCTTGAGTATCTATAACCATTCGCTTTACTGTCGTATTCATCTGGATCAGGCGTCCCAGAAGAAGGTACTTGAGATTCCATATCATCATCCTACATAAACTGATACTCCCAGAATGCGGCGAACAGAATGCGGTGAATGATTGTGAACAGTACTGCCTCCAAGTAAACTGGAAAAACTAGTAAACCAGGGACAGCGGAGCAGCCGACAAGGCCGCCATCGAGCGGGTGACGAGTCCCGCCGTGCCAATTGCCCGATTCAGGCACGTGACGATACCACAACTTGGCATGTTGTTCTTAGAATTGCTTCAGGAAGCCTATGCCTACTCTGGATTCTTCGGTGTTTCCTACGTAGGGCACGACGTCGAAGCCGGCGATTTCGAGCTTTTTGTGTCTGCCTGCGACCGTGTGGCCTACGACCCAGCCGAGAGTGGCGCCGAAGACCACGTCGCTTGCCCAGTGACCGCCGGTGTCCATCATTCTGTATGCCACGGCGGACGCCGCTACGTAGGCGGGGATGCCTACCTTGGGGCCGTAGAATTCGTCCAGAACAGATGCGACGGTGAACGAACTGGAAGTGTGGCCGCTGGGCCAGGCGTAGTCCCTGCCGTTGGGCGTTTCGTTGTTGCGCGCGAGTTTGAGTCCCATGGTTGTGACCCATGTCAGGGAAAGTGCCGTTCGCATGGTCCAGGCGCGCTGTCTGTTGAAATCATCCTCGTTCTGGGCGCTGAGGAAATACCACACACCGCTGGCGGCGAAATGTGTCATCGGGTGGCCAAGGATGTTCAGGCTCTCGTCCTCAAAACCGTGCAGGGACGGATGCTTGTCGAAATGTCTCTCAATGTTCGTGTCGGCGTGAGTGTTGTGCATGATGATGCTCGCCCCACCGGCCAGCAGAAGCGCCGTCGCGTTGTCCGGCCTGAGGAAACTCTCCTTGGAATCGTCGATGAGCCTCCTGGGCCATTTGGAGAAATCCTCTTTGGCAGCGTGGTACCAGAGATGTTTCCTGGGCGCGCTGTCTTCCTGGTCTGCGATGGGCTCGGCAGATTCTCGTTGAGGCGATTCGGATTCGACCTTAACTTGAGCATTCTGCTCTGAGGACTTTGTTGCCGGGCTCGCACAGCCGGCGGTGAAAACCAAACCGGCACAAAACAGCCTGATCCACAATCCATTGCTTCGACAAACTCTCACGTGCCAAACTCCTTTTTGAGCTTAATGCGTCACGAGTGTTATTCAGCGCCGCCCCATCAGGGAGATTTTCAATCTTCGAAAGGCAAAGACGCTGAATAGTTCGGCGCTTCCTTTGTAATCTGTATATCGTGCGGGTGGGATTCGTGCACCGAGGCGGCGCTTATGCGGACGAATCGACTGTTCTTTCGCAACTCTTCGATATCTCGTGCGCCGCAGTAACCCATGCCGGCTCGGAGGCCGCCGACCAATTGATAGACAAAATCACTCAACATGCCGCGGTAGGGGACGCGGCCTTCCACGCCTTCGGGGACCAGTTTACTAGTCTCGGTCGAGCTGCTCTGGCCGTAACGCTCGGCCGAGCCCTTGACCATCGCCCCCAACGAGCCCATCCCCCGGTACTCTTTGAACTGCCTGCCCTTGTAGATGACCAGTTGGCCCGGGCTTTCCTTGAGGCCGGCGAACAACGAGCCTATCATCACACTCGATGCTCCGGCGGCGATCGCCTTTGTTATATCGCCCGATTGTTTTATGCCGCCGTCTGCGATGACCGGGATATTATGCTTGTGCGCCACGTTGGCACAGTCGATTATCGCCGAAACCTGAGGCACTCCCACGCCTGAGATTATTCTGGTAGTGCAGATCGCGCCGGGTCCGATGCCGATTTTCACCGCGTTTGCACCGGCGGTGATCAGATCCTCTGCCGCCTCGGCAGTGGCGATATTGCCCGCGATCACGTCGATATCATGCTCGGACTTGATCTTTTTGACCGTGTCGATAACGTTCTGCGAATGCCCGTGTGCGGTATCGACGACGATAATGTCGGCATCGGCCGCAATCAGGGCATCGACCCGCTCGTAATCGTGGACGCTGACCGCCGCCCCGACGCGGAGCCGGCCCCGCTGGTCCCTGGCCGATATCGGATATTGCTGCACGCGGTCGATGTCCCTCATAGTGATAAGACCGGCCAATTCTCCCTTGCCATTGACCAGCAGCAGCTTTTCGACCTTGCGCTCGCGCAGAATCTCTCTTGCCTGCTTGAGCGTCGTCCCGGCCGGTCCTGTCACGAGATTGGCCTTTGACATGACCGAGCTTATCTCGGCGTCGTAGTCTTTGAGGAACTTCAAATCGCGGCGCGTCAGGATGCCGACCAGCTTTTTGCCCTCGACGATTGGGATGCCTGAGACGTTTTGCTCGCTCATGAGGTGCCGGGCTCTTCTGACCGGTTCGTTGGGCGACAGCGTCACGGGATCGAGAATCACGCCGTGCTCGGAGCGTTTGACCTTGGCCACCTCTCGCCGCTGCGCCTCGACCGAGAGGTTCTTGTGAATGATGCCGATCCCCCCCTCCTGGGCCAGCGCAATCGCCAGCCGGGCCTCGGTAACAGTGTCCATCGCCGCCGAAACAATGGGGATATTAATAGTGATATTGTCGGTCAGCCTAGTGCGCGTGTCCGCCTGGCTCGGCACAAAATCACTCTTGGCGGGCACCAGCAGCACGTCGTCAAAGGTTATACCTTCGGCAACAATCTTCGTCTTATCCATACTTTTGCTCCAGATACTGATCGCTGATTTGGTCAGCCATCAAACGTTGGATTATAATGGAAGGAGAATCAAAGATCAAATATCAAAATTGTGGAATCCCGGTCAGCCGGGCCCGGCGGAGGATAACTTCTCTATATATTTGCATTTTAGGTCGTGATAAGTATGATTGTCCTCCATGTGTGAAGAACGAAGGAGAATTCTCGTTGCCACGACGAATCCGGGCAAGATTGCTGAGATGAGGGCCATGCTCGGCGGCGATGTGCGCTGGCTGGGTCTGGCGGACGTCGAGGAGATTGCCGAAATAGCCGAGGACGGGGCGACTTTCGCCGAAAACGCGCGCAAAAAAGCTCTCGGATACGCAAAGGCCACCGGTCTCTGGACCATCGCCGACGATTCGGGGCTGGTGGTTGACGCACTCGACGGGGCCCCCGGGGTGATATCCGCCCGGTTCTCGGGCGAGAAGCTCGAGGGCGACGAGAGGACGCTGATCGACCATCGAAACATCGCGAAGGTTCTGGAACTGCTTGAAGGGATCCCTGAGAACAAAAGGACGGCGAGGTTCGTCTGCCGCCTGTGCCTGGCAAGGCCGGAAAATGTCCTGATCGAGACCGAAGGGACGCTTGAAGGTCTGATAACCACGGTGGAAATCGGAGAAGACGGCTTCGGATACGACCCCATTTTCTTCGTGCCCGGTCTGAACAAGACCGTAGCCCAGTTGGCCAGCAAGGAAAAGAACGCAATTTCGCACCGCGGCAACGCCATCCGAAAACTACAACCATTGCTCACAGAGTTAATAACAAGATGAAAATACTTATTGTAGAGGATGACACAAGAACAGCGTCTTTCATTATGAAAGGGCTGAAGCAGGCAGGCTTTGTTGTCGAACACGCTCCTGACGGCGAAGATGGGCTGTATCGGGCATCAACTGAATCCTATGATGCAGCCGTGGTCGATATCATGCTGCCAAAGCTGGACGGCCTGGCCCTAATAGACGAACTTCGCAGAAGAAAGGCCACGATCCCTGTCATTATTCTCAGCGCCAAACGCTCCGTGGATGACCGGATCAAGGGTCTCAGGGCTGGCGGGGACGACTATCTGGTCAAGCCATTTGCATTCTCAGAATTGCTGGCGCGCATCCAGGCCCTCATTCGCCGGGCCAATTCAGTTGCTGAACCGACAACTTTGACGGTGGGCGACCTTTCTCTGGATCTTCTCAGACGCAAAGTGCTCCGAGTCGGAAAAGAGATCGAGCTTCAGCCGCGTGAGTTTGCCCTGCTTGAGTATCTTATGCGCAACGCGGGGATGGTTGTTTCAAAAACAATGATTATGGAGCACGTCTGGGATTACAATTTTGACCCGCAGACAAATGTGGTGGAGGCGCGAATCTGCCGACTGAGAGATAAAGTTGACCGTTCCTTCGATAATAAACTCATCCACACTATCAGAGGGGTTGGCTATGTTCTGGAAGAGAGGAAATAACATATTCAGCACCGTTGCTTTCCGTCTTGCTCTCTGGTATGCGGTGCTGCTGGCGGTATTGTCATTAGCAGCTTTTGCCCTTGTCTACCTTAGGCTTACATCGAGTCTTAGCCGACGTCTGGACGAAGCACTTATAAGTGACGCGAAGGAATTTGAGGCGCTCTACGACAATCAGGGCCTTGAGGCACTCAAGGCTGAATTTCAACGTGAAGCGGCATCGGGTGGGGTCAAGAGACTGTTTTTCCAAATGTTCTCGCCTGACCTGAAAGTTGTCGCTGCTTCTGATATGAGCGATTGGAAGGGCGTTGGCTACCCATCAGCCACATTGGAAAGTCTTTCAAGTGGCAAAGAGCTGCTCCAGACCATAACGACACCTGGTCAGAAACATAAAGTCCGCGTAATTTACAAGAACACCACCAGCGGGAACATAATCGAGGTCGGTCGCACGCTGAAAGACAACGAAGTGTTAATGGAGAGGTATCGAGAAACCTTCGGGATCGGTCTCTTGGCAGTTTTAGTGCTTGGTAGTATCATGGGATGGTTTGTAGCCAGCCAAGCCATGTCCGGGGTAAAACGTGTGACGCAGACAGCCGTTAATATCGGCAGCGCTGACCTCAACCGTCGCGTCCCGATGGGAAATGAAGGCCAGGAAATTCACAATCTTGCTTTGGCCTTTAACGATATGCTGGAGCGCATCCAGTCGCTGGTAACGGAATTGAAAGAGGTAACAAACAGTATAGCACACGACTTGCGCAGCCCCATTACCCGTATTCGCGGTATTGCCGAAACGACGTTAACTGGAGAGCAGAGACTTGACGTCTATCGAGAAATGACCTCGACTGTAGTTGAAGAGTGCGACCGTCTCGGGGGAATGATCAATACAATGCTGGAAATTGCAGAAACCCAGTCGGGTGTTGTAAATCTTTCAACTGCCCGTATAGATATGGTGCGGCTTGTCAAGGATGCGTACGAATTATTTCTGCCTGCTGCAGAAGACAAACGCATAATCCTCGAGCTTGGTATTCAGGCAGAGCATCTTTTTGTTCTCGGCGATGTTGCAAAACTTCAGCGAGTGATGGCTAACCTGCTGGATAACGCTATCAACTACACGGATTCCGATGGAAAGGTCATGGTCTCGGTCGAGGGAACGCAAACGCACGTCAAAATTTCGATGCAAGATACCGGCGTTGGTATAAATGAAAAAGACCTTAATCACGTCTTTGAGCGATTCTACAGGGCAGACCAGAGCCGCTCGACTCCCGGCATCGGCCTGGGACTTAGTCTGGCACAGACGACTATAGAGGCTCATGACGGAGAGATTACTGTCAAAAGCTCCCCCGGCAAGGGAAGCATATTCACAATTCTCTTGCCCCGCATATCCACCACAAATTAAACAAATCTCCCAAGATTACCAAAAAGTAATCTCACGGTAAGCCTGTGGTTAACAAGAGATCGTATCTTTAAAGAGAATTGCTGTACTCGTTCTTGGTGTTTTGGCTGAAGTTTCGCGAAACGAAATTAGAGATATTCTTTTAAGCAGAAAGAAAAAGGATATTTCACTTGTCCCTGGAGATTCGTAAAGATGTTCCGATGTGTGCTTTGCGTGATGCTGGTTACAGTCTTCCTTAGTGGCTGTGCAACCTATCAAACGATGCCGTTGACGCACGAGGCAGTTACACAAAAGCTAAGAGTTCCTGATCTGGCAGATATTCGCATCAGGGCGAAACAAATAAAGCACCCGATACTGAAGCCACTTGAGTTTAACGACCGTGACGGACTTTCCCCAGATGAGGCGGCCGTCTTGGCTGTACTTGCCAATCCCCGCTTGCGGGCGATTCGCGACCAGCAAGCGATAGCCAACGCGCAATTGCTTCAGGCCGGTCTCTTGCCGAATCCACAATTGTCTTACGGTGTGGATTTTCCAACCGGCGGCGAAACCGCTGGAACTGTGAACGCATTCGGAGTCGGCCTGGATTGGGATATCGGCTCTCTTATCGCCCGCCAGCCGAAAATGGACGCTGCACAAGCCCATGCTGGTTCAGTGAGTCTCGAAATAGCATGGCAGGAGTGGCAGGTGGCCGAAGCAGCGAAGCTGCATGTATATCGGCTTCTGATTGCAGAAAAGCTGTTAGCGTTGGCAAAACAGATAGAAGCTGAACGCAGACAAGCCCGCAATGTCATTACCAATGGGGTCAAGCTGGGTGAAAAAACGGCTCTGGAGTTATCAACAGCGAATAATGCGTGGCGACAGGCAAGACTCGCCGTACAGGCCGCAGAGCAGCAGGGGCAGCGAGAGCGGCTCGACCTGAACCGAACGCTTGGCCTTGATGCCGACCGAGTTATACCCCTTCAACAGGACATTAGTCTGCCGGCCCGGCAGAACTTCCCTTGTGCTGCAGAGGCTACTGATGGTATTGAGGACCGACGTCTTGATCTGCTTGCTCTCAAGGCTGGTTACGAAAGCCAGGAGGCGAAAATAAGGGCAGCCGTTAAATCTCAATTTCCAAGGATAAATATTGGACTGTCAAACGAAACAGATACAGACAATGTCCGAACAATGGGGTTTGGCGTGACTATCGAGCTTCCATTTTTCAGTCAAAATCAAGGCCGAATCGCGATTGAACGAGCTACCCGACAGCAGCTTTTTGACGAATATACAGTTCGCCTGTTCGATGCACAATCTGAAATTGCGGGTTTACTATCAGCTCTTCAATGTACCCGTGATCAAATCCAAAGTATTGAGGAATCCATTCCTGCATTGGACCAACTTGTTCATTCATACAAAAATGCTGCTGAAGGCGGCATTGTCGATATTCTAACTTATTACGAAGCACTGGGCAATTTGTACATCAGTCAGATCCAAGTGCTAAGCCTGAAGCAACAACTCGCCGAACTCGGCATAGCTATCGAGATAGCTACGGGCCAGTACTTACCCGCCTCGAACATCCAAGGCAGTGCGCCTTCAGACTCCAATGAGACAGTGAAAAAGGAGATACTGAAATGAAAAGACATTTCGCTATCACGTTCATAATCGTGCTTATTACTGCTGTTGTGTTCACGGCTTGGTATTCGAAGTCACGGTCCAGCCGACAGCAACAAAATTATGCTGCTGTGTCTGAGACAAACCTGATAAAGACATCACTTCCACAGCATAAGGATTTCAATGTCAATGCACATTTTATCGGCAGAGCTGAAAGTAAGAACACGGTAGCTATAACAGCCCTTGAAGCAGGGACAATATCTTCTGTTGATGCTGCCGATGAGACTGTAGTAAAAAAGGGCACGCTTGTCTTTACACTGGGTGGAGCCAGAGTCAATACTTCCCTTGCCACCATCAACCGCAAAATCGAGTCTCTGAAACAGCAGGTAGCTATAGCAAAAACTGCCGTCAGCCGCAAGCAGCAGGCTGTCGAGCAAAAAATTGCCTCACAGGACGAACTCGATAAGGCAAAGTCAGATTTAACTCAGTTGGAAACACGGCAGGAAGAAGCTATACAACAGCTTCAGCTTCTTGATGATGCCGTTCACATTCAGGCGCATGCCACTGGTATTTTCACCCGACGTAGAGTCAGCGCCGGACAAGAAGTTGAGAGGGGAACAGTGCTTGCAGAAATAATTGTCCCTATGGATATCCGTGTAGCAGCAACACTTTTCCCACCGGAGGATGCTCAGCTCCAGGGCCAAACAGTAACCATTTATTCTGCGAAGGGGCAGGTACTTTCAGGTATCGTTACCAGCATATTACCTCAGCGGACCTCTACAGGTGGAACTGTAGTCTGGATTGAAGGCGACGATATTAACCGGAAGCTAAAACCCGGTGAGGTGGTTAGTGGGGATGTTCTGCTCGACACGCATAAAAGAATATTAGCACTGCCTGAAAAGGCTATCGTCCGTGATGAGCACGAAAAAACTTATGTGTTTGTCAAACAGGCTGAGAGCTATACAAAACAACAAGTGCAAACGGGCCTTTCATTGGACGGATGGGTCGAAATTCTATCGGGCCTGACCGAAGCCGACGAGGTAGTGACCGAAGGTGCATACGAGTTATTTTATCAGGACTTCAATAAAGTCTATAAGGTTGCTGATTAATGAGAAACTTCCTGCAGTTTATAATAAAGAGGCCTCTTATCATACTCTTTGCAGTGGCCGTTATAGTATTCGGCGGCATTTATTCGGCCCTGCATATGCCGGTCGACCTTTTCCCAAATCTTGAGGTGCCGGTTGTCAATATCATCACTCACCTGCCGGCGGTTGCATCAGAAGATATAGAACTGCTCATATCAAGGCCGATTGAAGATCAGATGCGAACCATCCCGCAGGCCAGGCGGGTCGCTTCAACATCGGTGCAGGGAATATCACAGGTAACAGTGGAATTCACCTGGGGCACCACCGTCAGGGATGCCCGCCAGGTTGTTCAGGCAGAATTAGCCAGATTGCGAAATATCTTGCCGTCGGGTGTAAATCCGCGTCTTGAGAACATCGGCACTACACTACAGGAAGTTGTTGGCTATGTTCTTTACGGCGGCTCTGACCTGGTAACTTTGCGAAACATCATTCAGCATGATTTGGCCAGCCGGCTTATGGATGTCGAAGGCGTCTCATTGGTACAAGTACTCGGCGGCGACCGGCGGGCCTTCAATGTCAGCATCAAACCGGAAACTCTGGCTCGCCTCCATCAGACCGTCAACGATGTCGTTGCTACCATCAGAAAGAATAACATCTCAGTAACAGCAGGCTATCTTGACCGTTCGTCGAGAGAGTATCTGATTCGCGGGGACGGTCGGTTAAAAACCATCGATGATATCCGATCCTTGCCGGTCGTTTCTGACGGTGAAAACTCCGTACTGCTTGGCTCTATAGCTGATGTCTCGGAAGGAGTGGCGCCAAGGCACTATGTGGTTCGCGGAGATGGTATTCCAGCCGTTGCTTTTATCGTCAGCAAACAGCCGGGGGCAGGTACGATTGATGTAGTTCGGGGTGTGGAAGCGAAGATGGCAGATTTACGCACTCTGCTCCCACAAGGTACAAACGTGAAGAAATTTTACGACCAATCGGAAATCATCGCAGAAGCCCGTAACGCAATTTTCCACAATATGCTCGCCGGTGCCTTTTTAGCTATACTGGTTCTCTATTTCTTCTTAGGGTCTTTGAGGCCAACCCTGATAGTAGCTCTAACGATACCGATAAGCATTCTGGCTGCGTTGGCTATTATGGGGCTGTCCGGCCTTAGTCTTAACATAATTACAATGACAGCATTGACCCTCGCAATTGGAATGATTGTGGATGATGCTATTGTCGTAGCTGAAAATATCTACCGAAACCGTCTAAACGGCTTAAATGAAATCCAGGCAAGCATTCAGGGCACGGCTGAAATTGCCGGCCCCGACGCCTCGGGCACTTTTACTACAGTTGCCGCCTTTGTGCCGCTGATTCTCGTAACCGGCCTTGCCGCACTTTTTTTAAAGCCTTTCGGATTGACAATCAGCACAGCCCTTCTTGCCTCGTTGATTTTGTCACTTACGCTGGTGCCTGTACTTTTGAGCAGAACTGTCTCAGCGGTGCCGCACACCGATTTTGCAGGCGCACGCCTGCTTGGTTTGTTGAACAGGTTGACTCAAACTGCTCTAAGGTACTCTTTTAAGCACAAACGGCGGATATTATGTGTGACTATTCTTTTTCTGTCTCTGGCAGGACTGGCAGCTTTTCTGGGTAAAGTAAATGTCCTGCCGCCCATCGATGAGGGTGCCCTCCTGATAGAATACGTAATGCCGCCGGGGACTGCGCTTTCCGAGAGTAACCGGATAGGCGATGCATTAGACCGCATTGCACTGGCTGACCAGGATGTTTTATGTGTCTATCGCCGCACTGGGTCGCCGGAAACCGGCTATCAGATTGAAGGTGTAAATAAGGGCGAGCTCGTTATCAAGCTAAAGCCCAAGACCGGGCGCAAACGCTCAGTGACTGAAATCATGGCCGCACTTAAAAAAGCTTACACGAAGTTCAATGGCGTTGTGTTCTTGTACCACCAGCCAACACAGGAGAAAATCGATGAGAGCTTCTCAGGCCTGCCTGCGCTGTTCGGTGTAACCATCTATGGTACGGATATGGACACCCTTGTATCCTTAGGCAATAAAGTTGAAGGAATTTTGGCAAAAGACCCGGCGATAGCTAACATTGTGAATAATACCAAAGTTAAATCTCCAGAGATAAATGTTCGACTGGATTACCCAAAACTGGCGCAATATGGGGTCAAGGCGGAAGATGTTTTCGCTGCACTCCAAGCCTCACAGTTTGGATTGGAGGCAACACGGATTATCCGGCAAAAGGAGGATGTAGCCGTGATGGTGAAAATGCCTATCAGCAAACCGCCCGATCTTGTACAGTTCAGGCAGTTGCCAGTGACTGCGGGTAATGGTGAAATTATACCTCTTGATAGGGTGGCTGATATCCAGATTTCTCACGTTCCTGCATCGATTACCAGGTTGAATGGCCAGCGAGAAATCACCCTTATGGCAGAAGTAAATGGCAGTATCACGTCTGCAGTCTCACGTCTTCGCAAGCAATTTAGTTCCATTGAATTGCCGAAAGGTTATAGTATTGATTTTACCGGACAATACAAAACCCTTATTGAAACAGCGACTGAAATGCTTTTTGTGTTTTTGGCGGCGGTAGTTTTGATTTACCTGATTATGGTAATGCAATTTCACTCCTGGCTTCAGCCGCTTATTATTCTGTTTACAGTCCCTTTGTCTTTGGTTGGAGGGATTATTGCCTTATTCATAACTCGTCAGGGTATCGATGTATCCGTAGGAATGGGAGTAGTTACCTTGGTAGGCATATCCGTCAATAACGCCATTGTGCTGTTTGATTGCTCCAACAGGAATATATCTTCCGGCAATACTGTGCAGGAATCACTTCTTTTTGCCGCATCTGTCCGGCTGCGTCCGGTTTTGATGACTGCCCTGACAACGATTTTTGCTCTTGTTCCAACAGCAATAGGGACGACCGTTGGCTCAAACATTTTTCAGCCGTTTGCCGTCACGGTAATTGGCGGACTAATATCGGGAACAATTGGAACATTGCTTATCGTCCCCACAATAGTGGCCGCGGTCAGCCACCACAGGGAATCAGGCCAACAGAACAAATGAGAAATTTCTGCATTGACCGCCATGGCAAGGGAATGACAAACTGCCTCTTTAGGGACTTCTCTGTCAGGGCAGTGGGGCTTAAAGAATTATGGAAGTTGGAATGGCATCGAAATTTTGATGTAAATGGCTCCTGGACCAAAGATCACATTCCACAACCAATATGGCCGGAGTGGATGCAAGGATTTAGAGATTACTAACAATCATCATTGTGCTATTGAGTCGTGACTGCTATTATGCCGGGCAGGAGGTTCTGGAGTGAGTGGACACACGATGTGACCAGTATCGCCCGCCAGAAGGCCCGCTTGCGCCAGGTGAGATACGAACATGAGAAGACGAAGAAGGGCCAGATCACCCCTAATCCCCAGGCCGGGGCGAGAAGTGAATGCAGCCCCGCCCAGACGCACGCCGACATCGCCGCCAGCGGGACTTCTCGTTTCGTGAAAAATGACAGTATCCAGAGAATGGGGACCATCAGCAAGGTCTCGATCGGAGGGCCTATTAGCACGATCATCGGCAGGAGGAAAAGCGGGTTTCCTTCAAAAGTGGGACTGCTTTGCTCGCTCATGATCCCCGACGCCGCCAGGATGACGGCAATCATCACCGAAGGCACGAAGCTGATGAATCCTGCGTGCACCACGTAATCAAACATCGAAATTTCATTATCGAAGAGCCATGAGAGTAACCACCCTCTCCGAATCTCGGGATCCGGTATTTCCTGCTGTTCTGCGTCTTGTTCTGGTTCCAAGTGTCGGCTCCTTAATTGCCCGGTACGGCCGGGGGGATGGGTTTTAGCCCATGCTGATCCGAACCGGCCGGAGTCAGTAGATACCATCCAGTAGATCCGGAATCGCGTGCAGAAGCGATAATTCGGCCTCGGATAATACCCCCATCAGGATGGCCTCGACAAGGGTATTCTTTCGATTCACAGTAATTTCTGAGGCTGCCTACGTTTAGCTGTCTGTTCACAACTCCCTGTTATACCTCATCTTGGGGCTTCAAGGTGCAATAATTCTTTTCTCTTGACATATCCGGCGCGCATCTGTATTTGTCCATTTCTAAATCTTATCGTGGAAATAGCCGATTGGTGAATCGTACGTATTGTTAAAAGGGGTAAGACCCACAATTGAGCATAAGATACTGAATTCTATATTATGGCAAAATCCAACACATCCAAAAAGGCTTTAGTAATAGTCGAATCGCCCGCCAAGGCAAAGACTATAAACAGGTATCTCGGCCCCGATTTCGACGTCCAGGCATCGATGGGACATGTGCGCGATCTGCCCTCGAAAGGCCTGAACGTCGACATTGAGAACGATTTCGAGCCGACGTACGACGTCATGCCGGGCAAGAATCGCACGATAACGGCGTTGAAAGCCGCGGCGAAGAAATGCGACACATTGTATCTGGCAACCGACCTTGACCGCGAGGGCGAGGCAATCGCCTGGCATTTGGCGCAGTTGTTGGGTATCCCGGCCGAGAACACTTATCGTGTGATCTTCAACGCAATCACCAAGACTTCGATCCAGCAGGCCTTCGCCGATCCGGGCAAACTCAATATGGACAAGGTCCTGGCCCAGCAGGCCCGGCGGATTCTCGATAGAATTGTGGGCTACAAGATGAGCCCCCTGCTCTGGAAGAAGGTGACCCGCGGTCTTTCCGCCGGCCGCGTCCAGTCTGTCACCGTCAAAATGGTGGTGGAAAAGGAAAAGGAGATTCGCAGGTTCGTGCCCAGGGAATATTGGCTCATTCCCGCCGTTTTCACTACAGATATGCAGAATGACTATACTCAGCAGTGGCTCGATTTCACGCGGACCGAATCCGACGACGACAAGCCGCCCACCCTTGCCGAGCATGGCAAATGGCTCGCAAAGCACAATGCATTCAAAGCCGAGCTATACAAGATAGGTGACAAGGACTTCACGGCGTCCAGCAAGGAGCAAGCCGAGCCTATTTTCAACGCGCTCAAAGAGGCGCAGTTCAAACTCGCCGATTTGAAGACCAAGCAGTCAGTGTCGCGTCCGTCGGCGCCCTTTATCACCTCAACCCTGCAGCAGGCGGCGGCAAACCGTATGGGCTTTACCGCGAAGAGAACCATGCGAGTGGCCCAGCAGTTGTACGAAGGCATCGACCTTGGCTCGATGGGCTCGCTTGGCCTGATTACCTACATGAGAACCGACAGCACGCACCTCTCGAAGGAAGCCGTCACAGAGGTTCGAAAATATATCGGCGCCAATCTCGGACCTGATTATCTGCCCAAAGAGGCGAAGATTTACGCCTCCAGGAAAAGCGCCCAGCAGGCACACGAGGCTATCCGCCCGACCGACGTTGACTTTGCGCCGGCGGATATCCGAGAGTTTCTCACCGACGAGCAATACAAGCTGTACAATCTGATCTGGCGCCGCTTTGTCGCTTGCCAGATGGAATCGGCAATCTGGGACGTGACAAATCTGAACATCGCCGCCGAGACCTCCGCAGGCTGCTGC
>JADHXR010000185.1 GCA_016782865.1 Phycisphaerae bacterium | reverse complement strand
GGCTGTGGAACTTCTCTTCGTGCCGGAACAGCACCGTTTCCTGCCCCACCTGGACCTGGCTATCTCCGCTGCCGAAAACGACCTTGCGCATTGGAGGCGCAGCGGCAGCAGCCAGTTTCTCCTTGGCTTCGTCGGAAACGTCCGGGCAATCATCCAATTTGGCGCGTTTTTGCGCCAGAGCCATAGCAAACGCCAGGCAGGTGGGCATGCCGCACTTCTTACAATTCGTCTTCGGCAAAAGCTTAAATATATCCAATCCTGTCAGTGCCATAATCTGCGTCCTCTTATCTTTCTATTGAAAATAAGCCTTCTGCAAAATTGCAGGTTAGGCCTACTTAACAAAAGAAAAAATCCTTTCTTGATTTTTTCTTTTTAACGGCAGTGTGTTGTTTCATAAGCGGCTAAGTGATTATTGAAGAAAATCACAAGGAAGATTTTCTTCAACAATATAGGTCTAACCTGTAATTTTGCAGAACTAATTGTATTGAAAATCCTTAACTTAAATCCTTAGAACATCGGCTCGAGCGCCATCGCCGGATGCTCGGCCTTTGTGATAAACTCAAGAACTTCCTCCTCGGTTGTTGCGGTAGTTTCGTCGGCAATCTTTTTGAGGAACTCTTCGCCGCCGAGCCCAAACTCTTCGGCCCTCTTGATGAACGTATCCTTAATGTCTTCTTTGAGCATAGTCGGCATCCAGACGATCCTCCGGATTCCGCCCTCGGCCGCGATGAACTTCCGCGAGTTGATGAAATGCTTCGAATGCCCGATGAATCCGGGGGTCTGGTTTCCGCCGCCGACGGTTCCTGCCAAAGTCGAGAACTTCATCCCGCAAGGCGTCATCTCGGCGTACTCCCGGTTGACAATCATAATCCCGCCGGTCATCGGCAGAATCGCCGCGATACATTCGAAGCAGCCGCACGACGTCATCGGATCGGTTATCATACTGTACTGACTCATCTGCGGGACATTGCCGCCGCTGGCCTGACGAATGAATTCATTCACGCGGTCCCATTGCCCAATCTTCGGTTCGATGCAGTTGCCCTTGTTTATCGGCTGGTTCGGTCCCGACGGAGTAATCTCGTATGCCGCCCGGCAGTCCAGCCAGCTATAGGCACCGCACAATCCCGGCCGTTCCGGTGAAACAACGCACACGTGGTTCGGCGCGAAACTCTGGCACAGCGTACACGAGTAGTACGTCTCGATGTCTTCGTCCTGCATCCCTTCCAGTCGCGCATCACGCTCGGCATACACGGCCTGGGCCTGCTCTCGAAGCTTCAAAACGTCCTTCTCGTCTGTGTAGATAAGGACCTGGACCTTATCGACAATGCTCGAATATTCGTCATGGTATTTTGCGTGCAGCAGCTTGCCGATATGTTCGAGCATAAAGCCGGCCTTGGCGGCGTCTTTGCTGATTCGCACCCAGTTGATATCACGCTGGCCCATGTGCCACAAGCCCTGGGCTTCGTTCAGGAATGTGTGCACCTGTCGTTCGAGAACGGGCTCGAAGTCGGGCTGCATCTTTCTGCCGGCCACTTCGACTAATATGCCCAACGGCAGTTTTCCTCCCGCTTCGAGCGTATCGACGTCAGGCCCCTTAACTACAACCTTGCCGTCCTCAATCTCGCCGATTTCCTGCGTGCGGACCCATTCGAATGCAGGCGTTCGCTGGCCGCCGAACTCGCAGTGCATATCGTCCTTGCGAATACGCTCGCCCTCAAACGCAGGGCTTACGGAGACCGGGATATCAATCTCGGTGATTTTGACCTTCAAGCCGCGAACTTCGATAGACTTCTCAACGATCTGGTCGTACGGGATGTTGGAGACTACGTGCTCGTATGTGCACACGCCGGTCGGAAGAATCTGGGGGATATCGGAATCGGCTATGACGGGGAAGCCGTAATTTATCGCCCCTGCCGCCGTCGCATACCACTCGTCGCTGACATCACCCAGCGCCATAACAAAGGCGAATATCCTGTTCTTATTATAAAGCAGATTACGCCTGAAGTCACCGGCTTCGACGCCGCCGAAGCTAAGCGCCGCACGGCTGGCGAAACCAAGAGCGTAAATCGCCGAAGTTATCTCCCTGCCGAAAGGCACCAGACGCGTCTCCCATCCCAACTGTACGCCGCCTTCGACAAGCTGCTCGGAAAAAGTCGTCCCCTTGTGGTGGCCCGCCATGAATACGTACAGGAACCTCTCCTGCAGTTTCCGCGCGATAGTGACTGCCGTCTCAACGTCCGGCGCCGAGCCGACGACCGCCGCAAAACCCGGAGCCGTCCCGTCAACGAACTGTATCCCGCGCTCACGCAGGATTATATCGTCGGCCGCCCCGAGCCAAATCCCATCCACCGGGTTCGGCCCGATCAGGTACTTGCACGCTTCGATAATCTCTTCGGCAAAGAGCGTTGCCATACCTGCGTCCAGCGCCTGCCCCAGATAGGGCAGCCACAGGTCTTCATCCACCGGCGGCGGCAGCATATCCTTGACCTCCTTCAAAACCTCCTCGAAATCGGCCAGTGTCTCCACGCCCCTGCCGGTCATCGAGTAAATGATCGGCATGTAGTAGCCCGTGTTCGGAAACTCGACTCGGCAATCTTTGCCTTTTTCCTTAACCGCTTGGCTTAAGATATCTTCGGCCTGTCCGGCTATCTTATGAGCGCCACGTATGGCTGCAGACGCGATGATCTTTGACATAAGCTAACCCACTTTCAAATCTAACTCTCTTGATTTTCTGTTTTACAAGCCCCAATGCAAAGTGCACTTGGGCCAATTCGTTTCCATACCGTCCTACTCAACCGACAACGCTCGTCGGTCCTCCATATCGTAAAGCTTGCGCTCCGCCGCCTTGTTGATTCCCAGAGCATCACGTTTGCTCTCGATATGCTCAATCATTAGATGGGCGGCCTTTACCGGGTCTCGCTCGAAGGCCCATTTGCCGCCTACATCCTTTTCAATTCCCTCGGTCAGATACCGCGTCAGATTCTCCGCTCCGAGCACCGGCAGCGGCTCGGCGATAACGGTGTAAACCCCTGAAGCAACGAAATACATTCCGATGGAAACCGCCTTCTCCGACATCCATTCCGGCGCCGCTCCGGCGACCGGCAATTCTGAAATATCCTCGCCCAGTCCGCCTTCGGCAACCACATTCGAGAGGATGGTCAAAATCCTGCTGTTATCCACGCAGGAGCCAACGTGAAGCACCGGCGGTATGCCCACCGTCTCACAAACCTCGCCCAGCCCGGGCCCGCAGTACTTGGCCGCCGCCTCCGGCCTCATCAGGCCCGCTTTGCCTGCCGCAATCGCGCTGCAGCCTGTGCTCACCACCAAAACATCATTCTTGAGCAGCTCTTTTATCATTGCAAGATGACCGTAGTCGTGTACCTGCTTCGGGTTGTTGCAGCCCACCACTCCGGCAGCGCCGCGAATGCGACCGTTGATGATATTGTCGTTAAGTGGGCGGTAACTGCCACGGAAACGCCCCCCAAGATGGTGAAAGATATTTTCTGTGGTAAAGCCCGCAATCCCGCGCTCCGTTGCCTTTGGAATTTTACCTTCGCCTTTTCTGTTTGTGAAATTCTCAATGGCCAGCTTGACAATCTCCCGCGCAATCTCCACCGCCCGGTCCTCGTGGAATTCGATGTGTTCGGCTCCGGCGATTTTGCACTTGGGCGAGGTCGTGATCAGCTTGGTATGAAAACAATCGCATAGCGAACCCAGTGCAGGCATAATACACTGCACATCCACCACCATAACTTCGACCACGCCGGTCATCACCGCCAGTTCTTGCTGCAGAAAATTTCCGGCCACCGGGATGCCGTGACGCATCAGGGTTTCATTAGCCGTGCAGCACATGCCGGAAAGGTTGATGCCTTTGGCGCCTTTGGCTTCAGCCATTTTTACTAACTCGGGCTCCTGAGATACCGCCACGATTATATCCGACAATGTCGGCTCGTGGCCGTGGACGATTATGTTCACTTCTTTGCTGTCAAGTACGCCAAGATTGGCCCCGAACCGAATCGGCCACGGGCTTCCAAACAGAATATCGGAGATCTCCGTTGCTATTAGCGAACCGCCCCACCCGTCGGCCAGACACGCTCTAATACCCTGTTTTACCAGATTCTTGTAGTCGGAACCCACGCCTATATGCGTCCTGTGCATAATCTCGACGATTTCACGGTCGATAGAGCGAGGAGTCACGCCGAATTCTTCCCAGACCTTTTGCCTGGCCGGCGGCGGATAAGCGGCCGCACTGACAAGCGTTCCATCCTGCTTGCCGAATTCACTCAATACTGCATCAGCAAGGTCAGTACCGATCTCTTTGCTTTCTCTGCCTTCCACCTTTATGCCATACCTTGCTGCGACTTCCCTCAATTTCAATTCGTCCTTGATCATATAATCGCAATTATCGCTCTCCACGGCCATCTTGAAGGTGTGCGCCACGTCCCGGCCGTGGTCGGAATGTGCTGCGGCGCCGCTGGCAATCATTCGCACCAGGTTCCTGGCCGCAATTGTGTCGGCGTCGGCGCCGCAAACACCAAATTGCGGCTCTTCCCCAAACGGATCAATTCGACAAGGTCCCATGGTGCAAATTCGGCAACACACTCCCAATTTCCCGAACCCGCACTGCGGCAGTTGAGTTTCAAGCCTGTCCCACGCGTTTTGCTGACCAGCTTCGGCCATTTGAGATATCATTTCCTGCGAAGCTTTGTCGCTGCTACGTTTCTTAGGATCCATAGAAAATTCCTCGGTAATCAATTAAGCTAATGAAATTCAAAACTCAAACAGACTATCATATCTAAGTAAGTTTTTCAAGCCGTTACAATCCACTTCCCCGCCTGAATGTCGGCAGACGACACAGTCACTCATTCTCTGCGAACCGGGACGGATGCGAATCGCTCCGCAGTCTCCGTCCTCCTGCATTTTGGGCAAAGCCGCAGGTATTCGGTAAATGCCTTACGGCCAATTTTGACTTTACTCATTGCCTCCCTGCTCACTTGTCCGCTATACATCGGCATCCCGCATCTTTCGCACAAAACCATCTTCGCCCGAGACTTGAACGGGGATATCTCTATCTCTCGCTCATCTTTGTGAAGCCTTATCTTGATGGTTCCCACCGGGCAAACAGCCGCACAAGCCCCGCAGCCAATGCAATCCTCGGAAGCCTGCCGAAACGGCGCCGCAACAGTACGCTCCGCCCCGCGACCTGCAAACCCAATCGCCGCCCGCCCGATCACTTGTTCGCACACACTGACGCACAAGCCGCACAGAATACAGTTCCGCTGGCTCTCCGTAACGCTCGGATAATGCGTTTTTTCCACACCCATCCTGCAAGCCAGTGCTGCAAGTTCCCGACTTTCGGGCGCCCTTGCAAGCAACAGTTCCATCACACCCCGGCGTGCTTTCTCAGCACGCTCGCTGGACACATAAACAACGATGTCTTGACGCACCGGATAATTGCACGCGGTAATTAACTGCCTCCAGTCGCCACGGTCCAGTTCCACCATGCACAGACGACACGACGCCTCACTTGCAACAGCGGGGTGATAGCAAAGGGTCGGAATCCAGATGCCGGCCTTCTTGGCTGCATCGAGAACGGTCAGGCCCTTCTTGATTCTAACCTTCTGTCCGTCTATTGTTACCGTTGGCACCGCATTATCCCTTCATTAGACCTTCATAACCGCAGTAAACGGACACTTTTCCCAGCATGTTCCACAGAGCGTACACTTGTCCTGGTCGATCACATGTGGGACCTTCTTCTCGCCGGTGATTGCATCTACAGGGCAGGCTTTCAGACAAATGCCGCAGGCCTTGCAGGCTTCCTCATCGATCTCGTAGCGGAAGAGACCTCGGCACTCTTTTGCGGGGCAGTGCCGGTCCCGGATATGTGCGTCATATTCATCACGGAAATAGCGAATGGTCGAGAGAACAGGGTTGGCGGCGGTTTTTCCAAGGGCGCACAGCGCTGTCCCTTCCAACAAATCGGCCAATTCCTCCAGTCTTACTATGTCCCCAACCTGTCCTTCTCCGTCGGTTATTCGGCCAAGAATGTGCAGCATCTGAGCCAAACCCTCTCGACATGGTGTGCATTTGCCGCAAGACTCCTTCTGAAGAAACTCAGTGAAGTATTTCGCGACTCTCACCATGCACGTGTCCTCATCCATGACGATCATGCCGCCCGACCCCATCATAGACCCGAGCTTTGTCAACTCATCGAAATCCACCCGCGTATCGAGGTGTTCGGCCGGGATACACCCGCCCGAAGGACCGCCGGTCTGGACTGCCTTGAAACGCTTGCCGTCCCGCACGCCCCCCCCGATCTCATCAATTATCCGTCGCAGCGTGATCCCCATCGGGACTTCGACAAGCCCCGTGTTCCTCACATTCCCAACAAGAGAAAAGACCTTTGTGCCCTTGCTGTTTTTCGTTCCGATATCTGCAAACCACCGCCCCCCGCGGTTTATGATAGCAGGGATATTGGCCCACGTCTCGACATTGTTGAGGTTGGTCGGTTTGTTTCGCAGGCCGCTCTCCACAGTGTGGATGTATTTTGCTCTGGGCACACCCGCACGGCCTTCCAACGAGGCCATCAAGGCCGTCGATTCACCGCAGACGAATGCTCCCCCGCCGCGGTTGATCTCGATGTCGAAGGAAAGGGTGCCTCCTAGGATGTTCTTGCCCAACAACCCCATTTCCCTCGCTTGCGAGATAGCCGTTCCGAGGTGCTCGACCGCCAGTGGATATTCGTTGCGGACGTAGATATATCCCTGTTCGGACCCGATGGCGTACGCCCCAATGAGCATGCCTTCGATTACCGAATGTGGATTCCCTTCCATTATGGAACGGTCCATGAAAGCCCCAGGGTCACCCTCGTCACCGTTGCACACGACATATTTGGGCTTGCCTTTGGCTTCCCGGCAGGAGCGCCATTTTCTCGCGGTTGGGAAGCCGCCTCCGCCGCGCCCTCTCAATCCGGACGCCTCCACTTCCGCAATTACGTCTTCCGGAGTCATCGAGGACAAAACTTTCGCAAGAGCGCTATACCCTCCTTGTGCTATGTAATCGGTGATTCTTGCCGGGTCGATCCGCCCGTTATTCTCCAACACGATGCGCTTCTGAACCGCGTAGAATGGTATCTCTTCGGCCTTGCTGGCTCTTGTTCCTGTTGCCGAATCTTCATACAGAAGTCGTTCGATTACTCTGCCCCCAAGCACAGTCTCTCGGAAAATCTCGGCTACATCAGGTTCCTCGACTCGCTGGTAGAGAATCTCGCCGGGCTCAACAACGACAATGGGACCACGCTCGCAGAACCCGTGACAGCCAACACATTTTGCCTCAATTTTGACGTCATCCATGGACTGCTCTGCTGCCTGGCGGAACAGTTCGTAAATCTTGCGCGAGCCCTTGGCGGCACAACCAGTGCCGATACAGACCCTCACAACCTTCGAATCAGCCCGAATCTTGCCGCGAACTGCTTGCGAAAACGCCTCAATATCTGCAGGAGCGGCAAATTTTGCAGCGGCAGTGTTCATTTAGCGCCCTCCTTTGCTGAAGGTTCCGCCGTCTCCTCCTCACAGGGAAAGGCTTGGATGATTTCGATCGCCGATTGCGGAGTAACACCGTCGTAGTATTTTCCATCAACGACCATCACGGGCGCCAACGCGCAGGCGCCGACACAGTTGACCGCCTGAAGACTGAACAGACGGTCAGCGGTAGTGCCGCCGGCTTCGACATTAAACTCTCTGGAGATGGCCTCCAGAATCATCGGTGAGCCCTTGAGGTAGCATACCGTCCCCATGCACAGCGTCACGTCATGAGCGCCTTTCGGGGCCAGACGGAATGACGAGTAGAACGTGGCCACCGAATACAACCGGCTCAACGGCACATCAAGACGCTCCGCCAGACAGCGAAGGTGCCCGATCGGCAAGTATCCGCATTCGGCCTGCAAATCCTGCATCATCGGTATGAGCATCCCCTTGTCTGAGCCATAGTGCTTGACTATTTGTCCTGTGAGTTCGATTTCTTCTGACATATTCTCTATTTCCATCTGTCAAACGGTTTCAATGCTAACCTCCTTGCCCCTTTTACGGAGTTCCTCGGAAATCTCCTTTACGACTGCCAGCTTCATCCCAAGTTGTCGAGGCAGTGCGGGGTTTTGATGGGCGGGATTCACGCTTAACCCTACAATAAAATGAACATGGTCCACGTCCATAAACATCCGCAGCAACGACGATGCCCCGTCTGTATTGTACTTTACGGTCTCTTTGTTGGCGCCGGATTTAAGCAGGTCATTGGCTTTAGTGAGCGTCAAGATGCCTTCGGTAGTCAGGTCAATACCGTCGATCCTGGCCAATGGTGGAACATCCGCCTTAATCGTCTTCAGATCAACCTCCAATGATTTTCCCCCTGAATGACGCGTGACAATCCCGGCAGTAGTTCCCCCGCACACCACCAGAAATCCTCGACGTTGAGTGAAACGAGAGACTAATGCTTCGTCGGCCTCTCTATTCACGGGCGGCCCTGTCAGCACTGTGGCGACAAGCTTGTGCCGGACTTTTATCACCGCTACGCTGACATCGTCTCCAGGTTTGTTGCAATACAATTCCGAGACACTTGCTGCAAGCTTGTCGGCAACATCCTGGGCGAAAAGGTCGGGGTGACAGTGCTCGGCGAGAAATCGAGCCACATGATCCAGGCCCCAGCCAAGGGGGTAAAGCCCTCCGATCCCGGCGTTCACCACGCCGTCTGATACGAAAACAATCCAATCCCCTATCTGCAGATGCAGTTCTGATTCGCGAATCGTCTTGTCCTCAATTTGCCGTTTTTCGTAAGGAGCGATGAATTGCTTGCGCTGCCGCAGAAGAATAAACGATGGTGTATCGAACTCCACAATGTGCGCGCCTCCATCCCGAAAAAACTGCCCGATTGCGAAAGTGCTGTAGGCGAGCTTTCGCACGTCACAGACCGGAAGTGTCTTGCTCAGAGTCTCAACCACTTCGTTCAGCGCCAGGCCGTTCTCAATCAGATGCATAGCGATTCGCGTCGTTAGAATAGAGAGAATGTTGGCCTTAACGCCGCTACCGAGCCCGTCGGACAGAGCCAAAGTGACACAGTCGGCTTGACGAGCAACCATCACGCTGTCGCCGCAAAGCTCCTCGCCGGCCTTCTGCAGTTGCCTCGTGCCCCACTCGTAGAACAATCTCATTACTTGTCTTCCTCCCGATAGAGCGACATCAGCTTCATCAGAAGGACCTTGGTTTCAGCCGTCGTCTCACCCAAAAGGCCCGCTATCTCTTGTGCTGCCTGCATCTGGCGGGAAATTACCTCTTGAGCGTGCTTGAGCGTCTGCGATTTTAGTTCAAGGAGTTCTTTTCGAGCCTTTTCCTCTTCCGAAACATCGATGAAAATGCCACAATAAAGATCTTCGTCCTCGATAGGAAAGATACCCACGCGGAAGCTGATATCATGTTCGGGGATGTTCTCTCTGACCATGAGCGTCCCCCCTTTGCTGATGGCCCGCTCGAAGCAGTCTGAATGGACGAATTCTCTGGCCGGCTGCCCGAGTAACTTGTCGTTATCGCACTTGAATATACTCGGAAAAGCCGGATTGACGAATCGAATCAGCGTATCCTTGTCCACAAGAAGCACACCATTCGGGGTGTGCTGCAGTATAGCGCTCGTATGGGTGCTTTCCTGGCTCTTGGGAAGTTCCATTTTATGATTGCCTCCTCTTTCGACCCTTGACAGGTCTCTTCTTTGCTGCCTTATTCAAAACTCCAAGAACTTTGCTCTTAAATACCTCCGCTCCGGCTTCAGCAGTCGGGCTGCTCACAATCTCATCGTCGATCATCCAGTTGATTCCCTCTCCGCATCGCTCCATACAGAACGAGCCCTTCAACTCGACTAGCCCTTCAAATTCGCCGCCGGCCAGGAACTCGGTGAATCGTTCTATCATTTCGCGAGCGCCCTTGATGTGACACGAGCTGCCCACACAAACGGTTACGGTTATCATTGTGTATTCTCTTTCGATCTTCTCTTTTTGCCGCTTTTCTCGACCGATGCGACAAGCTCGCGAGCGGCCAGCCGGCGATTGTCGGTCGCCAAATCCTTCTCGTCGGCGAGCATCAGGGCCTTTGTCGGACAAGCTTCAACGCAAGCTGGTTGCCGCCCATCGGTCAGTCGCTCGATACAGAGATCGCACTTGACCATCATTTTGCCCCCGCCTGAGAATCCGATGACTCCAAACGGACAGACGACAAGGCAGAATTTGCAGCCGATACAAAGGTCCTGATCAATCAGCACAGGACTCTCAGGCGACTGCCGGGCAATGGCCTTGGTCGGACAGACTGTGATGCACGGTGCATCCTCGCAATGCCGGCACTGCATAGGCACTCCGAACTCTCCCGCTGCTTCAACCGCAACCCTCGACCGTGGCGCCGGATGCTCGCTTATCGCATCCTCGAGGACGCCGGATTCGGAATGTGCCAACGCACACGCTATCTCGCAACTTTTGCAGGCGAGGCATTTGTTTATGTCCACTGTTATAGCCTTGGCCATTTCTATCTCCGAAGCTTCAATAAGAATCACTATTTATGAACATCACAGATCGATGTGAGCAGATCTGTAAGTTTGTTTTTCGCACGTCTCAATTCCACTACAACCTTGGCATCGGCCTCGAATACCCGCTCACGCCGCAGGTCCGCCTGTTGCAGGGCCGGGCTGTAAGGGAGACTGCCCAGAAGGACTATATCGTTTAATTGGGATTCTATCAACCCTCCTTGGGCCGAATCCGTGATCTTGTTGGCAATCGCTCCGACGCATCCGATTCCCAGCTCTCCGGCCATTATGGCCATATTGTTCGCCGTTTCAATACTCCTGCCGCCCGGCTCAACGACCAGGACCAGCGCATCAATACCCAGAACGCTTGCCCTGCCCATGAACTCAACGCCCGCGGCCAGATCGACTAAGACAACTTCCAACCTCTGCAATATCGTATGCGTCAGCAACGCCTTCAAAAACGCCCCTTCCGGACACGCACAGCCCCCGCCGCCCTGCGTAATAGCCCCCAAAACCAGCAATTTGAGCTTGCCCCCAAGGGGCTTGCCCCCAGGGGGTCTGCCCACATCCAGCGAGTATTTCTCCGGCAGGTCGTTGACCTTCGGATTCAGCTTGAAATACGCCCCAATGGCCTCTTTGCCGGCGCCGGTCCGCTCGGCAATAAGCTCTTTCATCGCGATAAGCGGCTTAGGGCTCTGCTCTCCGGGTATGCCAAAGGCCGAGGCGAGGTTGGTATTTGGGTCCGCGTCGATAGCGAGGACATCGCAGCCGTCTTCGGCGAATAGCTCCGCCCAGACAGCGCAAACAGTCGTTTTACCAACGCCGCCTTTGCCACCAATTGCAATCTTCTTGCCCATCATTCCAAATGTGATGACGGCCAGCAGTCATGGCCGTCCGTCCTCCCGAAATTTGAACAGCACAGAACCAAGTCACCTGCCTGTAGGGACGCCATAAAATAGGGCTTCTGCCCGGCGATGTCAAGGGCTATACTCAGACGCTCTGTACTTTTTTCTCAAAGTCACAAAGACAAGCCCGAAGCGTAAGCCTGTCCCTCAGGGGCACCGGGGTAATAAAGCCCAAAGGGATAAAAACCAACAAGCCCGAAGCGTAAGCCTGTCCCTCAGGGGCGCCGGGGTAATAAACCCCCTCCCTTACGCCTGCCCCGTGGGGGGGCGGGGCTTGTAATGGTGTGAAACGGAGAATTACGGGCCCTTGCCGCCCTTGCTGCGGATGGCTTAACCACTTGCCCCCCCGGCCTTAACCAATGTCTTGACCGTAAGGTTCACGGTGGCCCCCAGGGCATCCAACGGCAACTGAGTCGCAGCCGTTTGATCGAACAATATGGATGCTCTGGCATCGAACTCTGCGTCTCTTCGCCAGATTACCAGGGTTAACGGGATGCAAGGCAGCGCAAGCAGTCGAATTGAGGCATCGCCGAATTCACATTGTTTCGCGTCAAACCGCTGCGAGGCCCGTATCAAGCCTTCCGGGTCGTCGCCGAAGGCCTTCTCCAGCTTCTCAGTTGGCAGGCTGTGCAGCCCTCTGAAGAAGAATTGTCCCCCCGGCAGGGATTCGGCCTTGACGAGCTTCTCGGCGAGCGGAATGTCCTTGGCGTTGAGCAGATAGGCCAAAACGCAGAGTTGCTCCATAAATCCCGCACGCTCAGACGTTGAATCGCCCCGAAGTGCAGATATGCTGCGATCGCCGAGATTCACTTCATACTGAGCGTCGAGCATCGTCAGAACACAGCGATCAGGCTCGCGCAGATACCGACACCCCGCCCTCTTGGCTGTTTCCCGCGGATCGAGCGTCTCAAGTTGTTCCCAAAGCCCCTCATGTGCCATATTCTCTGTTTCCCGCTGCCAAGGTTTTCCATTGTTGCCATGCCCAAATGCACAGCCGAATTCTTCTTCCCGGCCATAATACGTCGATTCAAACGGCTGTGCAAGGACGCAGCTATTATCTGGCCCGGATTTCCCACGGTCTTGCTGACAAATTGAGCAGATTTCGATAGCGTCAAGTCTGTGGAGACCTTTCAAGCTGGTTTTGACCGTCTGATACAAGAGATTGCTCCGTCAGGGCGTTCACCCTTTTTCCTATCGCAAAGCCTCCACTCAGATCATTATATAATGAACAACGCGAATCTGTGAAGTATATAGAGGTGTATCTTTTTGGCAGTTATTCGCGTACAACTTATCATAGCAATGGTGCAGACTTCAAGAATTGGGATACGTATCAAATCAGGAGACTAAAAATGAGAAAGGTTGCCGTATGTATTTTAGTGATCGCATTTCTCGCGGGATCCGGCCCTATTGAGCCGCAATCAGCCATTGCCGCGCCAAACGTCGATATATGGACGGCTGCGGCGCAGGGTAATATGGAAGCTATCACGCAGCACTTGGCAGCCGGCACAGACCTAAATGCCAAGGAACCGGCAGCGTCCACGCCTTTGAAAGGCGCCTATGCACGCGACGGACGGCTGCATGTCGGAGTCTTCGCTGAGAATATAGATCATTCATGGCCTCAATTTCACGGGCCTGGCCGAGACAACATCTCCCGGGAAACAGGCCTCTTAAAGGCTTGGCCAAATGAAGGACCATCTCTCCTTTGGACAACCAATGGGTTGGGGCACGGTTTTTCCTCCGTATCGATAGCCGACGGAATAATCTATACTGCAGGCAATATCGAAAAGGATACCGTTGTCACAGCTCTGAACACCAAGGGCGAAGTAATGTGGCGCGCCAAGAACGGAAAAGCCTGGACGAGAGACTATCCCGGCAGCCGTAGTACGCCGACCATTGATGGGGCTCGGATATACCACCAAAGCCCTCTGGGCAATATTGTCTGTTTGAAAACCAAAACCGGTAAGATCATTTGGGAAGTGGACATTCTCACGAAGGTTCGCAGCAAAAATAGCAAATGGGCCTTGGCTGAGTCTTTGTTGATTGATGGCGACCGTCTGATTTCCTCTCCGGGAGGTCCCGAAGTCTGCATGGTCGCGCTCGATAAGCACACAGGCTCAATCGTATGGAAGGCCCCGAGCACGAACGAGCTGGCGGGCTATTCTTCTCCGCTTCTAATTGAGTACAAAGAACTGCGGATCGTCGTAACACTAACTGCCAAAGCCATCATTGGAGTAAACGCAGACGACGGCCAGTTGTTCTGGCATGTTAAGCATGAGTCCTATGCGGATGAGAACGTTATGCTTCCGATCTTCCATGATGGTTATATATTCATCAGTACACTCGCGGCCGGATCGGTCAAGTGGAGAATCACCGTACAAGATGGAAAGGCCGGCCTTGAAGAAATCTGGCGCACCAAGGAATTGGATAACCACCATGGCGGTGTCGTCCTGCTTGATGGGAATCTTTATGGAGCCAGCACGGTGCGAAACAGTAAGAAATGGGTAT
>JADHXR010000184.1 GCA_016782865.1 Phycisphaerae bacterium | reverse complement strand
ACCTCAATCATGTTTCTGCTGACGGGACATACATCACTTGGATGGCCAAAAACAATCTCGCCTCAATGCGAGACCAGGGGAATTCTTGTCTCAAAATTTATTTTATTTTTCTATTGATTTATTCCTGGTACTCTGACCCTCGCCTGGATGATGTATGCCGACGATAACGACGACAAGGTAGCGCCGGCCAGAGCCGATCAGCAAGATCCTGGTAAGGGATGGACAGGCTGGAACTACTTTGACTATCCCCAAGAAGATCAAGTTTTCCTAATCAAAGGCGGCTTACTCTATAAATACTGTAACAACGTCAAGGCGTACCGATGCCCCGTGTCTCCGAAACACGAGGGACTCAGGACCTATTGCATATCATCGACATGGAATAATGAACGCGCAGCTAACTTTGGCGTTAAAGAGAGCCAGATTGTCCGCGAGCTTAGCGCCGTCAAGCGTCCCGTGGAGAGAAACGTTTTCGTGGATAACGTAGGTGTAGACTTTGACGGTCTCTATACTGTGCTTTATGGCATACCCGAGTGGCGCAACATCCCCAACTGGCGACACAACAACGGCACCACGGTTAGCTTTGCGGACGGTCATGCCAAATACTGGAAATGGAAAAATCCTGACCTGACCGTGGAGGTGGCAAAGAAAAGCTACGTGTATGCGATGCAAACCAACGGGATCTCCAGTATGCTGAACCAGGGGGATCAGAGCGGCAATGAGGATCTCCAGCGGGTTCAGAGAGCCACCTGGGGCGAATTAGGCTATATCCCCAAATAAGAATCCCTGCGCTCGTCAAAGGCCAATAGTACCACGTGTACTTGTCAAGCGTAAATGGGACCACCGTGACATCACATCTAACGTTATAACTTACAAGCATTTACACCGCTGAACCTCCCGATGGCAGTTTTGCCCATTTTCTGCTACGATTACGCTCTCAAAGAAGGTATTCGCATATTTTGGAGGAGGTTGAATAGGCTTTATGGGCAAGAACTTCGACATCATCACCTCTGCTGTTGCGTTGATCATCAAAGCGGTCATCATGGCTGGGCGATTCTCAGGAACAGTTCGCAGACGAAGCCTAAAACGCCTTGCGGCCATGGACATTGACGAGAAGGACAAAGAAAACCTCTTTCTGAGAGACAAGGTCTACCAGCTCGAAACTCAGGTCTCCATTCTTCAGAAACGTGTTAGAAAGCACCAGAAGAAGCCCAGATACACACTACGAGAGAGGTCGTTCATACTCTGGCATATCGAAACCTTTGGGATAGCCAGACGAAAAGTGACCGAGCATCTAGGCGTCTCCCGATCAACTCTTTACCGTTGGCTCCATCAGATGAATGATACGAGCTACACCCGAATTCCAGCCAACAAAACGCCCTTGGATATCGCCATTCTGATCTGGGAAATAACGAGGGCTAACATTGATTGGGGAAGATTCAGGATAGCCAACCAACTGGCCCTGTTAAATGTCTTCGTCTCAGCCTCAACGGTTCGCAATATTCTCAATAGGCCCAAACCTCGAAAGCCTGACGGATTCCCCGTTGCGTGTGCGAAAGCGCAAGAGAAGACAAAGGCCCATATCTATCGCTCTACCTGTCGAAGCTATTTTTGTGAATCGAATTGACAAGCCTCGATTACCCCGAATACACCTTCGTGAATAAGCCTATATCACGCCGCTCGACCCCCATTCTACACAATCGGCGCGAAAGAAAAGGCCGAGCTATGCGGCCCGGCCTGGTGGTGCGGTGTTATTGGTGGACAACGAGATCAGTTCCCGAAACTTGTGATGATCCAGCGGCCTGGCTGCCCGCCGAGGGGGGTGACGTGAACGCCGTCCATCTTCACCGTGCTCTTCTCGCCTTTTTCCTCAATCTCAATCGTGCAGGCTACGACAAAGTCTCGGGTTTCAGAGTCTGTTCTGCGGATTGCCGCGCCGATCGAGACGATTCGGATGAGTTTGATGCGGCCAAACTCCTGTTGGAGGTCGGGTCCGATTCCGGGGAACAGTCGGCCCGCCGAGTTGTAATCGCGGGTAATCAGGGATTCGAAAAACTGCCGAACGACCTGCGTCGCCACGTCGTCATCGCTGAGTTGTCCCTGAGCCAAGCCCAAGTCTTTATCCGCGAAGTCCAGATGCGCGGTCTGGGACGGGACCTCGTTCGCCAGATCGAACAAGCCGGCGTCAATCGGCTGATTGTACTCTTGGAGTTCTATCCTGCCTTCGTACCGATAGTCGCCATCGCTGAGCTGGTAGCGTTCTATACTGGCCACCAGCTTGGTGATCGGATCGATGGACAGAACTTCGCGCCGGCCGGGATGCGGACTCTCAACCAGATATGTGACTGTCACGATGATAGATTCGGTGGCTTCTTCGATCTTCATTTCAACTTTGCCTTGCTCTTTGAGTTTCGCTACGTGCGCAAAGGCCGTTCTGGGATCGAACTCTTGCACTATGCTGTCCAGTTGCTCCTGGACGTCGTCGGCCTTGGTGGTGGCCAGTATGTTCTTCGTTTTGAGCCACATCCTGAGTAAGGTGTAGTCAACCGCTCAGTAGTTGAAACGACTTGAAGATAATTTACTGAAAGGAGTAACAACAAGTGCAGCGAGGTGAAGGGTGATGCCCTGAATCTGACACGTAGCCCCGAGAACACTGTATTTTGGGAATGTGCCGATCCTCTCCCATTGGGCGCAGGCCAAGCGGCGAGTACGCTACAGACGAGTACGAAGCCGACACCCCGGGGTCTCAGACAGCATCGAGCTGCACAACGATGGGTACCCCGATGAGCCTTCACGCACTGGCATTCCGTTGCGCCGAGCCGAAACCCGCACAATTGGCCGTCCTCTGTCGGATAGAGCAGAACATCGCGCCGGGGCCAGTACCGCAGGTTAACCAGGCCGAGTTTCGAGGCAGGTCTCGGCCCCTCGACGTATCTAAGAAGGTCGCCTCCAGGGAGCGCCCAGAACAGTAGGCAGCCATCACTTGCCAGACCCACGAGTTCGCCGTGGGCAACTCTGGCGAAGGCGCAGACGACTCGCCCGTCTGTTTCCAGAGATTTGGGCTGATCTGGAGTCGCCAGAGGCCACAGCAAACACTTTCCTGAACTGTCCGAGCTGCACAGCAGAGAACGGCCCAGCCAGCAAACCGACAGGACCGGCGCCCCTTGAAGCCACTCTTGGCAGGCCGCAGAGTCGTCGTCTGGCCACTGTCTGACATAAATCTTTCCTGCCCGAGTGCCGAAAGCCAGCGTTTTGGCTTCGATGTTCGCGTCTAATGCATAGACGCTTTCGCCCGGGGCCAGCTCTGCGAACCATTCACTGTGGCTGATATCATCCTGTATCGCCACGACACCGGGGCGGGCGCCTCCACGGCCAAGGAAGATCCGATCTGTCAGGTCTGTAGATACCATCATAGTACTCTCATATGCGTCAATCTACCTCTCACCTTGAGTGTTGCGATCCATTTCGAAAAGCGCCGCCAATTCGCGGTCGGCGCCGGACTTGCCATCACCTACCGGATTAGAGCTGCCCGGTCCGGCCGCTGCGCCACCCCATTGAGGGCGATCGCGTGGAATCCTGCCCGGGAAGCGCTTGGTGGCCGCTTGTTGAAGAACCTCGTCCACAAAAAGGATCGCCTGCTCGACCCGATCACGCACCTGAAGACAGCGCTTGTAGAGGCCAGCCAGCTCGGCCTCTGCCTCACTGAAATGAGCCCGTGGCCGGTCACGATTGAGCCGATCCTTATTTGCCGAAACCACGGCAAGGTCATGGCCATACTTTGTGATTTGCTCGTCAATTGCCGCGAGGCACTCATGCAACTCGGCCAGACGCCGTTGCACCTTCTTGCGCAGTTCCTCGTGCTTGGCGTACAGCTGTTCGGCAAAGGGACATTCTGAGTTGCCCTCTTGGTCGACGTTAGGAAGCGATCCGCTCGACTGTTGCAGCTCCTGAGCGTCCGAAACGGCGCCGGCGACGATACTCTCGATCTCCTTGATCGTTAACTGTTGCTCTCTATTTGTGCTACTGGTCATCTCATTTACCTCTGGTGGCGGCAATCCGCCTTTGCTGCTCCTCGTGCAGTCGTTGGCTCTCATCACGTGCTTCCTGGGCACGCTGCTCATGGTCATTGAGGAACTCGATGTCACTTTGCAAAGAGTCCCGGGCCTGTTCGAGCTGTGCCTTGGCCGTATCGCTGTTCAGCTGACCGACTCCCTCTTCGACCTTGTCAGCATCGGCTCCAGAGGAGTCGGACCGTTCGTGCATTTCGCCTTCGTACTCCTGGGTCTGGTCGTGAACTTCCTCCAACTCGCCGCTGCCCTCGTCGAACTCACTCTGGCTTGCGTCCTGGGCCTGCTCGATGTTCTGCTCGACTTGTTCGGCTCCTTCTTCCGTTCCGCTTAGCTCCACGCTCTCCAGGACATCCCTCTCGGTCTCGCTGTCACAGACCGTCTCTTCGATTTGCTCACCCTTTTCCTTGGTATCCTCCTGGTGCTTGTCAAGTCTCTCTGTGGCCTCGGAACGTCCGATGGCTCTACCGCTGCGTCTCATTTGTTTTCTCCTTGAATGTCGTATATTGCGTGACTTCCGTCGCTGAGGCTGTCCAGAATGCGCAGACAGCCCGTGACTGCGGGCTCAAGTGTCGAGCCGAATCGTTCCATAAGCTGTTCGCGCATGCGCCGCAGTCCCTTCTCTCTGACCGGGCGAGGGTGATCGTTCTCGGTGAACGTTCGGTAATCGCCACGCTTGAACGCCACAAGGGCTGTGGACAATCGGATCCGAAGCCCTAGCGCATCGTCGGCTACCCGGGCTATGTTCTTCGGACCCCGGTTGCCAGGCTGTTGGGCAACTCGCTCACATTCCGCCAGAAGCTTCTTGGTCTGTTTCGAAACCATAGTGCACTGTCCGTCCAACGCATCCATACCCTTTCTGCGCAAGCGTCTTTCGCGCTGCCCGGTACAGGTCCACCATCGTGGGGATCTTGTCTGTCTCGGCGCAGTCCTCATAGACCTGTTCCAGACTCTCGGCCAGCAGAACCGGCAAAGGCTCGAACATGGCCATGGAGGCCTTGAAGCAGGCCACAATAATACCGATCCATTCATCCCGTGAGATCTCATTCGGTATCTCAAGAGGATTGAAGCGTATAGGGCACACGGACTCGTTGCCGGGTGTGAATACCCGTAGCTCCCTTGCCAGGTGACGGAGACGTTTGTCCGGGGAGTTTTTCAGGCACTTCAGAGCCCGGTACTCTCGTTTGCTGCCGCTCTCGAGGACAATGAATGGAATGTTTCGCTCGGCGAGCTGGGCGAGCAGGTCGAAAGACAGCGTCGTCTTGCCACTACCCGGCATGCCGGTCAGGAATCCATGTTTGGCCAGGGCCGATACCTTGATACCCCGAGCAACACCCTTCACGTCGTCTCGACAAAACTCGGCGACGGATGCCTCATCGTGCCCGAAGACCATAGACTCCTGCGGGTCAACGCTCGGCGGGTCCGTGACCGTCGCAATGCACCTAGCAGTACCGCTAGTGGCATAGGGAAACCGGAATACCCCGAGAAGCTCATCTGCCGGAGCTACTGTGCCAAGATCCAGCAGATGGCCGAATCGCTGACTACCCCAGAGCTGGGCCAATCGATCCGGGCCCGATAGCGGCACGACAAGTGAGCCGTTGCCGCCAGAGCGTCTGGCCTCCAAGGCCGCATCGACGCCAACAGTGCTGAACAACTCGTAGCTTCCCTTTTCAAATGCGGATTCGGCCAGCACGGAGGCGAGCAGCCGGGCGGTATCCGCCTGGCTGGCAAAGACCCGGATGTGAAATCTCAGATGTCGCAATCCCAGCGTTTCATGATTCTTCTGTTCGGTCCGTAGAACCAGATCGACCAAAGGCTCTCGCCTGCGAAGGGGCCTGATCTTCGTCGCAGGCGCCCCCGAATCGAACCAGCGCTCCGCAGCCAATTCGTCGTCAGTATCCCAGGAGCGATTGATGGATTGGATAGTCGCGAGGTAGTTAGTATGTTCTGCGCGCAAGTACGCGATATCTACCGGCGCGACGCCGATCTCGATGACAGCAGCCTCCTCCAATCGGTCCAACACGCTGTCGAGCCGCAGGTAGTCATTGTCTCGCCTGGGCTCGAAGGCTGTGAGGGTGTAGTACGCCGAAAGCACCCTGGGATTTGACTCGCCTGTGACTGTGGGAGTCAGGACCGACTGGCGCCGCACCACGTCACACGTAGCTGCAAACCGAGTCCAGTCTATGGGACAGGTTTCAGCAGGAACCAGTGCATAGAATCGAGTGAAGGGACCCCGCTCCAGCAGCAGCCTCAACGCGCCCTCATACGATTTACCGGCCTGCCCCATGATATACATCTCAAGTCGGTCGTGTCTGCCGACACCGCCACCCGAAGGCCGGTAGTAGAATCTCAGGGCCAGCGAAACGGACTCGTCAGGAAAATCAACCAGAGTGCGAAGAACGTGCTCGGCGTCCGCATTGATCGCCGACGGCACATCTCCTCCGGTCCCGAGTCGGTATGGTGCGTACTCTGGATCCGGGAGCTTGGCCACTCGATATGTTAAAGGTTTCTGGGTCATGATCGGATTTCTGCGGGCATGAAGGCCGCAGCGTCTTGCTCGACAAGCTGAATGTTTTCGTTGTCTGCCATCGCATTCACAAAATCTCCACAGCAGGGACAGGCAGGCTCTGGCTCTATGGGTATCCCATACCAGCGGCAGATACGCATGCCGTCCATTCCGCCAGTCAGCGGCGGTAGGCCCTCATACTGGGTCTTCGCCTCGCGACGGTTCAGCCACAAGTACCACGGTGCCGTCAGATCTTCGTCGAGGGATCGTAGCGTAGAGGATTTACCCGCGAGCAAGAACTGAATTGCGAGCTTGACAACCATCTGGCTGATTGGGGCGATATCATTGGATAGACCCGGCTCGATGGCCACAGGCCGGTCTGAGTAGGCGTGCCGCTGAGCCTGTGAAGCGATTGAAATCTCCCTGTCACGTGCAACTTCTGGCAGGCCCATTCGAAAACACTGATAACACAGCGTTTTGCCGGGCCGGACAAACAACACCTGTCCACCGTATGCCCGGCGAAAGTTGGCCGCCATGATGTAAGGTTTGTTTTCCTCGACGAAGATCCTGTTCCAAATGAGTCTGGCATCTGGATCGTCCACCGCACACACACCAAGGTCGCATCTACGCACCAGTTCACGAAGCAGCTCTTCGGTCTCTTTGCAGATTTTAACTTCGTATGTCTCGAGTTCGGCATATGGATTCTTATCCCGGATTTTTTCGGCCATGACCTTTGTCTTGTGGCGGCCGACATCGGAGAGACCGGCCACATGGCGCACGACGTTCGCCACCTCGATCCGGTCATGGTCCATCAGGATTTGGGATAGGCCGAGCTTGGCGAACTCCAAACAGATCGGAGCCCCGCCTGATCCCAGCCCTCCAGTCAGAACACGCACGTTTGCCAAGATGTCCGTCTCGAACAGGCCGCGTGTCCGCGAGAAGAGATCCTCCTTCAACGGAATCACCTGTATTTCAGTTGGATCCCAGTTGTCGTTGTTTTTCACATAGCTGCTAATGCGCCACCAGCGGTCTGCGGCCTTGACCTGAACTGCGGACGCTTCGGGACCGGAGTCGAGAGCGGCCACGATTCGGATCTGGTCGTCGGGCATGCCTAATGAACTGATATCGCGATTCGAGTCTGCCGTATCGACGGTGAGAGAACCCGGGATACACCCGGGTTCTCTTCCGTCCAGCGCCTCTGTGTAAGCGTCGCCGCCGTCCCAGCGATGAAAAGTGTACGAAACTACGGGGCCCTGAGGCATCTTCTTCTTCAATGTTTCTGCATAAATCGTTACTATCGCTGTTTTTGGCTTGAGGCCAAAGTGTTTCATGTCCGATGGAGTAATCTCGAGGGCCGTTCGATCGGGATCGGAATGGCTGGCCACCTCGATCCTTTTAGTACTCGGATTCCATTTCAGTTGCTGGCCGACGCTGTTGCCGCGGGTGGTGTTTTGCATAATCTGATGGACTTTGTCACGTTCTGAACTTGACATTGTTCGCTCCTTTTAGTTTTGACAGGTTGATCTAATCAGTTAGATAGGTTAATCTACGTTCATCTCCGAACACGTAATCTCCAGGGTCGGCTGTTTTGGCTCACGACCATTGGCCAGTCGAATCCTCCGATTTATAGGATCCCACTGAAATCTTCCTTCCTTGCTCATGTTTTTAATCACGTCGTGAATACGTTGCCGAATCGCATCCCGCTCGACACGCTCGGTATCTGATGGTGAGCTTTCAGTGTCCAGTTGATCAGACTCCGAACGGTCCGCCCTTCGTCCACGCACGACTGTAAAATTTGCTCCAGGGGCAGTAGATCCTGCGGCATTTTTCATTACCCGACAAAACTTGTTTGATTCCGATTCCGGCATATTCTTACTCCTTTCGCTTGTAAATGTATTTGAATGTTGCACCGCATCTAGATTTCGATCTCAGGGGAGAAAATGGGCGATGTCCTTTCCGCTACTCAGATGCGCCTCATATGCTTCAATCCACAAGACACCCATGATCAACAGCTTCACACACGTCACCGAAGCGTCCCAGTCATGTTGGCAGGCATGATGCGTACGCTACTGACATTAGCCGCTTCCAACAATTTCGCCGCACACTCCGGATCTTGTAGGACAAGCTTCGCTGGTACAGCTAAGCACCTCCTTTGATTGGGCTGTTGCATCGCCCGGAGGTAGATGTCAACTGTGACGAGCATCAGCAGCAAGATCAACAGGCTGATGAGCCTCCCTCTATAGCAGTCCTTCATTTTGACCCTCCTATCCCCGACCCGGCAATGTTCCGTTTCGCGTCCACAAGCTGCAGCAGCATATTATCTTTCTCTTTTGAACTTGTGGTCTTTTCCCGGAGCATCGCACATTTGTTCGCCAGTTGTCTCAACGCTGTCTCACATCTCGAACACAGTTTCCATCCATGTTGTCCACCATACCGGCTGTTCAAATAGCTCACATGCTCAATGAGGCCGAGCCGCGCCAACTTGGCTCGGGCTCGCTGCAGGATACGATATGTCACGTTGTACATAGTCTCTATGTAGGCCAAGTTGGGCACTATGGAATTAGCCCATTTCAACTCAAAGAATATGCACGCTGCCGCATGCTGTTGGTTCCGGCTGCCGGGGAACAGCATTTCGATTAGCTCTGCGAGGTCTGAAACGTGGCTTATTCGCCTGTGATGGAAGTCAATCTTAGTGGGCTCGGCCATTTTACATTTTCACCCCGGCCTTCTTGTTCAAAATATGGCCTTCGACGCGGGACCTGTGTGTCGAGGCCTTGTTAAAATTTGGAGGCAGCCTTTTTATAATTTTTGGTCTGCACCAAATTCCTGGCGAAATTGAGCTGAGTGCACACAATAAGGCAGATTGACAGAGAAACCTTCTTTCACTGATGGTCTTTCCTATATGAATCGACGGGGCGGTTTCGGAGGGCAATTTGCTTGTCAATTCATAGTCATGCCGCGACGGCCTCCGGTTTTGCGTTTGTCGACGAGTGACTGTGAAATCCACTGCTTTAGTGCGTAGAGGACATTATTCTTGCCCTATTCTCGCTTGACAATCGGAGCGAAAGGTCATATAGATGTTCAGACTTTTGCTGTTAGCTCGGGGGATATGTGTATTCGAGTATTGTTGTGTTCATTTTGTCAGTGTAAGGAGACCATGTGCTATGGCAAATGCAACGGCAGTGAAGACACCCGTAAAATCGATGACCAAGAGTGAGATCGTATCGGGAATCGCAGATGCGACAGGATTGACAAACAAGGACGTCAAGTCTGTGTTTGAAGCAATGGCCGCTCAGATAAAGAAGAGTCTCGGCCGAAGCGGCCCAGGTGCTTATACTGTCCCTGGCCTGATGAAGCTGGTTGTCGTACGAAAACCAGCCACCAAGGCACGCAAAGGTATCAACCCCTTCACCGGTGAAGAGGCCATGTTCAAAGCCAAGCCGGCGCGGAATGTGGTGAAGATTCGACCGCTGAAGAACCTCAAGGAAATGGTATGACCCGGACAACGGCCTTGATGAACTGAACAGGTCCACATTGTATGATCTGTCGTATCGCTGTCTGCAGCGGGTGAGGTATTCTGCTCCGGGGGAGTTCCCAAGCTCATTGGCCGAGATATTGTGTTCGTTGCTCTGGTCGCTGGTCCACTGCCCCACTCTACTGCACGGCCCAAGTCTAAAATGCGGTTGCGCCAGAGAGCCCTGAGGGCGAATTCAGTGGCTGCTGGGTCGTCTGACGGACGCTTGCCAGGCGCAGCATCACCGATGTCAGGCCCGAATGAGATTGTGGACCCTGTGCATTTCACGAACGCAACGTCGTTCATTTGTCGTTGCGTATCACGACGCCGACCTGGGGTAGTGCTACGCTGAATTGCACTTTCTCGCGTTCCGCTCCGAAGTAGCCGCCCCAGCCGATGCGGATGTCGCCCACGCGTTTTGGGTCCAGAACACCATCGTCATCTTTCGACCAGCCGGCAAGCTGAAAACGACTCAGCATAACGAAGGTGCGTTCCCTGCCCGGGGCAGCCAGGGAACGGCCCGCTTCCGCGATGAAGTCGCCGCCTCCCTCTTCGTGAAGTATCACCAGAAGCTGGCTCGGCGTGGACTGACCGTCGGGCACCCAAGTTTCTATGGCGAGACAATCAGCATCGCTCAGGTCCAGCGACTGCGAGTAGTGGAACTGGAGGAACAGATGCGTGTCCACTTTGCCCTTGGTCAGGACCGCGGCGGCTTGCCAGGCTGGAGAACCGCCACGCGAGTGAGCAACGTCCGGCGCCAGTTCGGCGCGAACAAACTCACCATGCCCCATGGTTGGCTCCGCTCCCGGCACGGCACGCAGGACGAGGTTCGGCAATCCTCCGCCGGTGATGGTTCGTCGCCGGGGTGGCTTCGAGGAGGTGAAGCGGAAGAGGGCAGCTCCGTATGGTTGCAGACTCAGTTGGGCGGCGCTGGTAGTCCAGGTCTCCTCCCTTTGGCCGGTAGCGGGATTCCAGCGTTCACCGGTCCCGGTTGCGGCAAAATCCACCTGGCCGGTCCACGGTTTGGCGCTGTCATTGATGACGAAATAGACTTCGCGGTCGTCGAGGCGACGGTGCGTGACGCGCAGCGGCGACTTGGCTTTGGCCACTTTCACATCCCGTTCCACCAGGCCATCGAGCACTATCGGGAGCAAGCTCTCCAAGCCGAGAGGAAGGTAGACGCCGGTACCACCTGCGGCATTCACGCGGGATTGCGGCTCACGGGCGGATGAAGAACCTGCCCCGCTTTCGCCGAAGATCTCCTTTGCTACCTCCTGGACGCGGGCAGATGGGAATTCGCTCTCACTGTTGGCCGGCACAGCGCCAAGCGCAATCACCACGCCGCCCTGGCGGACGAATTTGGCGAGATTCTCCCAGGCCGCCAGCGGCATGGTATCCGCGCCCGGCAGGACGATGACGCGCCAGCGGAGCTGGCCGTGCACCAGCACGGACGATTCCACGGTTGCTTCTCCCAGCGCGCGGCTGTCAATGAACGTAAAGTCCCGCTGCGCGGCGAAGAGGCTCTCAGCGGCAGCACGGTAGAGACTCTCAATCCGCGCTGCGGCGGCGGCCTCTTTGGTCCAGTGGCGGGAAGGGACGAACTTGGACCAGAGGCTTTCTGTGGGATACAGCACGGCGATGTCCGCGACCTGGTGCCCACCGCGCAGTGCCGTGCAGCAGCGGCCCACCCACTCGTTGATCCGGCACAGTTGCTCGTCGGACAAATCTGCGAAGCTGTAGTAGCTGGTGATGCAGTTGATACCCGCGATAATCTCGCGATTGCAGGTGCCGCGGATTTCAGCCTCCGTCACTACGCGCTTGGGCCGCTGGTCACCGGAGGGCCGGTAGCGCTGGCTGTGATCCGAGGTTTCGCTCATGACAAGAGGCCGGCCTTCAAGTTCGGCGGCACTACTCAGCAGGCGAGCAATAAACCATGGCACCGCGGGCACAACGCTGGTCAGGCAGTCAATGCTCGGCGCATCGAGCCGACGGATGCAGCGGAAAAAATCGCCATAGAGCGGGATATGCCCGACAATGCCTTCTTCGGCCAGCAGATGCCCGCCGGAAAGAACGCCGTGTTGGCGGCAGTAAGTTTGAATCTGGCCGAAGTAGTTCTCCGAAACGAGTTCGCCGACCGTCAGCCAGAAATCGTAGCGGATCTTCTCGCCGGCAGAACCTGCATCGACTACCAGAGCCGGGAGTATCGCGGCGTCCAGAGCGTAGCCGCGGCGTTTCCTGAATTCGGTCGGTAGATTCGATGCCCAAGGCAGTGGACGATACGGCATCGGCCTCAAGAAAAGGCTCATCAACGACAGCTCATCGGTAAACGTGGCCATGAAATATTTGCCAAGGTCGTCGCCCAGGTGCTGTGCGTAGCCCCCGTAGGTCACATCGATGAAACGCGCCGTCGGCTCGGGCATGAGCAGGTTGATATACGGAATCTTGGCGTGGAGGTTGCCGTCCGCGTGCGTGCCTTCGTAGAGGCGGTTCTCAGTAATCGCCATCACACGCCAACGACCGGCCGGCGCCTGCCAGGTCAGTCTGCCGTCGCGGACCTGCGCAGTGAGATCCAACCTCTTCGCGATGTCGATGTTGTTGTCGCGAACCGCAAATGCGCCCGCCAGCACGAGTTTGCCTGGTGGAAGTTCCAGCGTTACGGGACCACCCTGCGATTCAGTATCGGCGATGAGCAGACCGCGTGCTTCCCACTCGGGGTGATCGCGCAATGTGATGCCGCCGGCATTGCCGGATGGATAACCTCGCTCATCGTACAGCCACATCGCAAAGCCAGCTTTCTTTGCTTCTTTGACGGCGCGGACGAAGGCGAGCCACTTGGTATCGCTTTCGAGGTATTGATCGAAGGAGACGTTGCAGACCACGCCTCCAAAGCCTTAAGCCCGGAGCCTGCGAATATGCCCGTCCTGTGCGTTGGGCTGGTCGGGCCAGTTGTGGATGATCTTTAAGATGCGAGCATCGGAAGGAGGTTGGGCGAAACGGGCCTCCCAACTGCCGAGGGCGGTTGGGTCGGGAAAAGCGACTGCACAAAGCCCCAGAATCAGTGAGACAAGAAGTGCCAGACGTAGATGTTTCGTTCTGGAAGTCATGAAAGCCACGTCGTTCTTATTGGATTCTTGGAACATCATGATCAACAACATACCATGCACCCGCGAGCCCAGCAATGTTTCACCTCCTGCAATGTGAATGTCGACTTGATGAAACGACAATCTCTGAGGATGGCCAACGGATTGGTTGTCGAAAAAGCCGTGACTGTCTGAGATTCGGTGACTGAATCCCGGGGCCAGCAACAGCCTGTCTGCCGTGTGGTGGACGGGCTCTTCCACTGGTCAATTACGGAATTCATATCTCTTTCGGGAAGGCCATCAACCTAATGCTCTTCTTTCATTGGGTTGAAAATGGCTCCAAACGCACAGTCCTTGTTTTCTGACCACCCTCGATTTTGGACTGAAAACGCCGATTTTTTCGCATCGTATTCAATGTCCGATACGAAAACAGAGCAGTGTTCTTATAAATGCCTATACTACAGGTATTTATAACGACTATAAATCGGCGATATCCGCGCATGTCTCCGAAATGACTCTATCCCGGCCTAATCTAAGCCCTATTTTTCGCTTGATTTGCCCTCTCATAGTTACGATAGACTGGATGCTATGAGAAAAACATGGGTCTACAAAAGGAAGAATATGAAGGGCTGGTGGATCGGGTGGTACGAAGGCGGCAAACGCAAGGCAAAAGCCTTGCCGACCAAAGCTTTCGCTGAACATTATCGCCAGATAAAGTACGTTCAGTTGAACTCTGACGTATTCACAGGGACTGTCACCGTTGATTGGCAGCAAATGATTGAAGAGTATAGGCATGACAAACAGGTAGCAGGTCTTGTCGAAGCTTCACT
>JADHXR010000183.1 GCA_016782865.1 Phycisphaerae bacterium | reverse complement strand
CTCATTCTCGAGGGTCACCGTCTTGAGTTCCCTGGCGGTGACACGTTCGACGATGTGCAGAACCGCCGAAGCCCTGCCGACCCGTTTGTAGACATAGAGCCAATACCAGACGACGCTCAAACCGATAAAGCCGGCGGTGATCGACAACGGCACCCATCCCATATCGACGATCAAAACACCGTAGGCCAGAACGGCGAGAACATGGACGTAGGGATACAATGGCGATTTGAACTTCGGCCGATAGCTCTGTATTTGGCTCTCGCGCATGATGATCACGCTGATGTTGACAAGAATGAAGAGTATCAGCATCAAGGTCGAGGCGGTCTTGACCAGCACTTCAATGTCAAAAAAGGCGATTGCCGCCATCATGAACATGCCGGTCAGCAGGACAGCGACATGGGGCGTTGAGAATCGTTCGCTGATCCGGCCAAGAGCGGGCGGCAGCAACTGATCCCTGCTCATCGCCATTGGGTAGCGGGACGCTGCAAGGATTCCGCCGTTCGCAGTCGTCACAAAGGCGGCGGTTGCCGCCACACCGAGAATCGCAAAACCGGCGGGCCCCAGAAACTTGCCGGCCGCCAGAGATATGGGCACCAGGCTTTCGCCCAGTTCCGGACCATCCACGAGACCGACCGTCACGGCAACGACGGTCATGTAGAACAAGGCGACAATCCCCCAGGCCAACAGCATCCCCAGCGGAAGATTTCTGCCGGGATTCTTCACCTCCTCCGCTATACTGGTGACTTTGGTGAGCCCGCCGAAGCTGACAAAGACCAGGCCCACAGTCGCAAACACGGCCAACCAGCCTTTCTCAAGAAATCCCTTGTATCGAACGGCTTCTGCGCTCCCCGCGCCGACGATCACAAAAAATGTGAGTATGGCAAGCAATATCACCACAAGCCAGATCTGAAGTTTGCTTGTGTGTTTGACACTGAAGATATTGATCGCCACGAAGCCAAGACAGCAGACGACGCCCAAGGTCTTGAGGTGCCACTGGACCATCCGAACGTCAAATACTTCGTGGAGAACCACCTCAATCAGCGCGGCCATACCGACAACCGCAAAAGCACTTTTCAAAGCCACCGAGAACCAGTTTGCCAGTCCGCCAAACAAGCCCCAGATCGGACCCAGGCTTCGTTCGACGTAGAAATATGTGCCGCCGGCCCGCGGCATCGCCGTGGACAACTCGGCCTTGCTCAGAACGCTGGGAATTATCAAAATCGATGCAAAAAGATAGGACAGTATCATCGCAGGTCCTGCCTTTTTGTACGCAATTGCGGGCAGAACGAACAGGCCGGAACTTATCATCGCCCCGGCTGCTACTGCAAATACGTCAAGCAAACCGAGTTGTTTCTTCAACTGTGCCAATTCGTGTCTTCCCAATGGAGCCGAACAAATATGTTATCGGCTATTGCCCCTTGTCTCAACATGTAACTTTCGGCGGCCGTTGTGCGCATAAGAAAGGCCGAGCCAATCGGCCCGGCCTCTTGCTGTGTCTTGTGCCTGGCTGCACTATTTAATTCATATTTCTCATCAATCCCTAAACTTTCTTATACCATTCTAACAACTGTTCCGACGTGTGATGCAAGATAACGTTCATAGCAGCCTCCGTGCAAAAAAGCAAAAATCATATCCATGCCACTATGAACTAATTCGGACATCAACCCCATTGCGCCTTAATTATTCACAATTGGTATTAGTGCGCAACAGTTCCCTCAATAGTCCCTGCAGTTGCGAAGCCATTTTGGCCACTTTTCGAGGAGGACGCCGCCAGCCCTGGTCCAGGGTCCGGCCGTGTTGTATTGTGCATGCCACTTGAGAGTCCACAACTCCTTAAGTCCCACTTTCCTGACGGAGAAATCCATAAAGGCCATGTTAATCCCGCCGCTATGCCGGTCTATGCATAAGGAATTCGCATAACTATAGAAACCTATTCCGGAATCAGCATCTTTGCTCGGGGGAGAAGCATCCTCGACAAAATGAGCATATAGCCAGCTGGAATCGAAAACCAGAGGTATACTGCTTGAATTGCGTGCGTAGGCAGTAGCCCAATAGCGATTAGGATTTGGTTCATTCGGATCTTCATTCATAGAAGCAAAGCCGCGCGGTATTTCAACTCTTTGTATCGGGCCAATCCTGCGTGGTATTCTAACTCTTCGATCCAACACAAACCCGAGTCCCCGTTTGCTTTCCTCATCTCCATCAGTATTTTCTCTTTTCTCCGAATTTTCTCTTTTCCCCGATTTATAAGCCCAGTGGTTGAGGCCGTAGCTTCCACAAGTGTCCCATGCGGGCCTTGCATCGGCCGGTTCGAAATGGCCCCATGCCAGAAATGTCCCGCCAAACGGCGGTCCTGAATCTGTTCCATCGGGATCAGCAGCTTTTTTTGCCGTTGGGCAAAGAAGTATCTTGGCCTCGTTACTGTAGTAAGAACTGATCGGATAGTACCATGCAAACTCCCCGTAGTCCCGGGGGAGCCTGCCGTCAAATTCGTCCGTGTAAATCTTATAGACCATGCCCCATTGCCTCAGGTTGGATAGGCAGACACCTGCTTGTGTGTTTCGCCTGGCTCGACCCAGGACCGGCAACAATATCGCCATCAAGAGTGAAATGACTGCAATGACCGTCAGCAGTTCAACTAACGTAAAACCCATTCGCTTGCGCATTGGTTGGCTCCCTTAATGTGTGTTGATGAAGCTTCGGCCAATCAATTAAGCAGGCCCATCATCATCAGCGTTGCCTCCTGACGCAGGTCTAACACTTTGCGCAGATCCTCCTGCGCTCGTACCCACTGCTGTGCGGCCTTTTCTCTGGCCTTGCGCAGCTCGTTAAGCTTCTGCCTGACATCGGTGGGGTTTGGCTCGAGGTCGTGCAGCAACCATTGAAGTTCCTCGATGATTCGTTCGCCGTCGGTCAGCGGGCGGCCGGGATCTCCCATGGGCGCCATATTGCCGGGTCCCATTCCGCTCACACTTCCGCCGGCCTGGAACTGGAAGCTCCCCCCGCCCCCGGCAAAGCCGCCGACGCCTTGGCCTCCCGGACCCGTGCCGAAGCTGGAGAAGCTGCTCTGGAAAGGCTGCTTGGTTCCGATGAACGCCTGCTCTCTGTAGCTCTTGACCTTCTTCAGTTTCGGCTCGATGAGTTTCCACTGCTTGTCGTCCGCCCCGAGGGTCTGTTGCATCGCAATGGCTTCTTGTTTTTCCGCCGCCTCACGCTGATCTTCAAAGAACTGCTGAAGATACTTCGTCTTTTCTTCGGGGCTCATCCCGCGCATCCGCTCGAAGTCCGGCCGGCCCGGCATTGTTCCCATTCTCATGCTGCGCGACCCTGAAGAGCCGGAGCGCCTTGAGAACCCGCCCGATCTGACGTTCTGGGACGACAACCGCTGGGCGAACACCCCGACTACGAGGCATACGGCCAGTCCAAGAATCATTTTTCGCTTTGACATTATAATCTCCTTTGCTTGAAAAATCAGTACATGAAAATCTGCACGTGTTCCTGGAATTGCTCGAAATCCAACTCTCCTTTTGCGAAGTCATCCACGCGGGACTTCTTTGCCCTGATTGTCAAAACGGTGGACGAGGAAAAAGTCGTTCCGCCATAAGTTGCCATGCCGCCGTACATGCCGCCCATACCTCCACTCATGCCGGAGCCCATCATGCCGCCCACGCCACCGTAGCCGCCGACGACAAATCCGCCGCCCCCGCCGCCGCCGTAACCACCTCCCATGCCTCCTGCCGCGCCTGATGAGCCACCTGAGCGTGACGAGCTTCTGAATCCCGACATCCCTCCACCCATCGGAATTCCGCTCCCAAAGCCCATGCTGAATTGTCGCTGGCCTCCGATTACCGTGAGGATTACCCATTCATCAGGCTCGATGTTTCGAATGTTGCTGGCGTGCTTCAGCGCCTCGACAAGCTCTTTCTTCAACTCCTCGACCATATGGTTGTCGTAATCGTGAGCTGAATCCTCATCGTCCATGCCCGGCGAAGCTCCCGGCGAGAGTACCTGCTGTCTTGCCTTCTGCCAGGTCGAATCGCCGGCCTCGGTAGTTTCCGTTGGATCCTGCGCCTGCCTTTTGGGCGGAGGTGAGAATGCAAAATTCACTTCCATCAGGAAGAGTATGCCGAAGCCCTGGAGATACGTCGCTTCGGTGCCGCGGCTGTCGCGCCCGAAGAAGGCGCCGAAATCGGTAAACATTCCCTGAATGCGACGTTTCTCCTTGAACCGCTCATCGAGAATATGTGACATGACGTGCATATCCTCGACCGTCTCGGCAAGCTCCTTTGCCTTGACTTGGCTGGCGGGGATTATGAGTGCCTTCCGCCCGCCCGAGCGAATTGTCGGCTGGTATCCTGTACCCCTTCCTCTCGACCGAGAACCTCCGAAGGTCGCGTACGGATCAGCGCCTTCGACATTCGAGGATTCCTGTACGGGAGCGAAGTCTTCTCCAGTGCAATCTGCCATGATTTTCGAGAAGCGCAGCGCTGATGGTCTGAATATATAACCGCTCTTCACCGGCTTGACCACGCCACTCCAACCGTATGGAAGTCTGGCGGTATAATAGCCTCTTTGGTCAGTGACTATATTGCCCGGCAGGCCCTGCATCATAGCGCCCCGCACACCGGCGTTGCCGGAAATAGTGTAGGTAAGCGCCTTGGGCGTGTAGTCCTGTTTGTACCTGTCAGTGTTCACCTCAGCATACATCTTGGAGGCTGGTTCGAAAGTGTAACCCTCTTTTGTCGGCGTCACGGTGCCGGACCAGCCGTACTCTACAGTGACGCTGTAATCGCCGGAACTTCCGCTGACGGGGTCGCCCGGCAGACCCATCATCGACACGCCGGCAGCGCCTGTCGAACCGGATATCAAGAACTTCATTACCTTGGCATTGTAGTCTTGGTTGCCGAAGTCATCGGTTACTTTAGAGTACGTCTTAGAGGCGGGTTCGAAGGCGTAACCCTCTTTCATTGGCGTCACCGTGCCGGACCAGCCGTAGTTCACCTTGACGCTGTAGTTACCTCTCGCATCCGAGACAGGATCACTAGGCAGACCCTTCATCACCACGCCGCCTACTCCGGTGTTGCCGGTAATGACAAACGCGATAGGCCCACTGGCAAACTGGGCCAGGGCAAGGCCTGCAATTGCCGGATTGAAAATGACCAGGGCAATGATCGTTCGAGTTAAGAATTTCATCTTATGTTCCTTTCATTTGGCAGCTATGTTTTCGGTCACATCGCACGTCAACCGGCCGAATTGAGGGCAACATAACCAGTTCAGTTCTGCTGTTGACTCATCAGTTCGTCTGTCCGAGCGGCGAGTGTCACCAGGCCGCTTCCGATGTTCGATTCCAAATACTGTAAACCTTCTGCAGTTCTCTGCCGGTCCTTAACCCGTGCCGCGTGAATCAGTCGGGCAAACTCGGCCAGACGCTGGTCAGTCTGGTTATTTGCATACGTCAGAGTCCGAGCGGCGAACTCCATCAGGTCGCGGCGAACCTGCTGCTGAAACTCGTCTTTTAGCTCGGCGCTCTTGGCGGCAAACGCCGACTCCCAGCGGCCATCCATCTCTTTGAGCAGGTCCTGTATGACCGCCTGTTCGAGGGACGATCTCAGCGAGCTTTCGATATCCGCCCTGAGCTGTTCGGCATCGAGCGGCGCCGGCGCCGAGAGGCGCCCGCCGAGGTATCCCAAGCCGATCAACAATACCGCCGCGGCGGCCAGTTTTGTTACGGAGTTTCGGAATATCCATCGCAGACCTGAGCTTTCGCGCGTGTGTTCTTTGGTCATCAGAGTAGCGCGGACTTTCTGCATCGCGCGGTCGGTGGCATCCTGAGAAGGCCCCGCCTGTGAGAGAAGTTTCAGACGATCGCGAATTTGGTTTTCATCTATGTTGGACATTCTTTATCTCCTTTGTGGCCGATTGCCTGTGGTTGGACCCGAGTATGTCCCGCAGGCGGCCTATGCTCCGCGAGCAGATGGCCCGGACCTGGTGGGACGTCTTGCCCATTTGCCGGGCGATATCGTCGTAAGATTCCTGTTGGATATATCGCATTACGAGAGCTTCACGGGAAGCCTTCTTCAACCGGCCCATCGCATTGAGTGTTTCCTGCATCTCTTCCGAATTTATCAGCGTGCCCAGAGGCGAGGCGCCGCCGGCGATCGGCTCTGTGATCTGGCCCAGTCCAATCCCGGCGCGCCGGGAGCGGGCACGGCGCCAGTCGAAGGCAAGGTTCATCGCCGCCCGGCGGGCGTAGGCGTCAAGGTTAGCGATCTTGGCGGTACTTCTCGAATTGCTCAGTTTCATGAATAAATCCTGCATCAGTTCCTCGGCAACGTCTTCGCGCAGCGTGAGCCTGGTCAAAAGCGCGTACAGCTCCGCCCCGGACCTGTCCAACAACTCCAAAAGCTCTTTGTCGCCGCTACTCAAAAAACCTCCCGGTGTCTGCGTTCTTAAGACTTCACCATTATAGACGAAAGACCTCCCCCCTGCGCAGCGTATGTTTCGCAGAAATCTTTCATGATGCCGCAGATGCGCATAGATAAGGCCGGTCCCGTGCCTGCTGACACGTGCGGACCGGCCCTTCGCGTTGCAGTCGGCGTCTTTGGCGGATAGCGTTTAGTCTCTTCCTATCCGCTATACGCTATCCGCTGTACGCTATTTAGCGACTTTGAATTCGTACTGATAGATTTCGTCCTTGTCCAGGTCCTTTGCCCGGCAGCGAAGGATGAAGCCGTCGCCAGTCTTCTCGTACTCGAAGTCTTTGCCGCTGAACAAATCCTTCGGTAAATCGGCGGGAAGCTTCTCGGGCAGTTGTCCTGTCTTGGCCTTGACCATATAGATGTCGATAGCCGCTTTGACGGCGTTGAAGAAGGTTCCGCTCTGTATCCCGAGAGTGCGGACACGGCTGTTAGCCGGCGTCAGTAGAACTGCCATGATTGCGGCCGGATTTTCTTTCGCATCCTGTTCTATCCGGGCGCTCAATTCTTCGAGCTTTCTGTGAGATTGCTGATACGGCAAATCAACAGCGACTATCACATCGTCCATGACGTTGGCGTAATAGTCCCTGTTGTCTTTGAAGAATTTGCGGTCTCCCTTCCGGGCTTTTTCGACGGCATCGGCAGTAGTCCCGCCCTTGTTGAAATCAACGCCCATGGCCTCCAGGACACCGTCGATCCTTTCCTTTCGTATTTCGTACATGCAAATCTCTTTCTCTCTTACCATTGCTTTCGTAATCGAAGGAGCATTGACCGAGACGGCGACAATCTGGCTCTTGAGCCAGGTAAGCGTTTCGGTGTCCTCCGGCATGCTCGAAAGGAAATCCTCGATCCGTTGGTTTGCCAGGCGGTTGAGCGAGGTGCTCACCAAATATGATATCAATAGGCTATCACTCACATGTCGGGCCATTTTGTGAATGGTAAGGCATTTGCCAAACGCCGCTTTATACTCGCCTTCTTCGGCAAGAATCTGCGCCTTGGCGGTCAACATAAAAGCCGTCAACCTCAGTTTGGAAAGCTCAGGCATGAGCACGCCAAGTCCCCTTGATATGTCGTGGCCCCAGTCACATTCGCGCATTTCGGCGGCGGTCTCGGCAAACTCAATAGCGTGTCTATTCTCATCCAGGCATTGTCTTATTTGGTCGTTCGGCTTGATCTTGCCCGCTCTCAAGTCGGTCATCATTTTCTTAACTTCCTCACTCGGTTCCTTGAGCATCAGGAAAGCTTTGTAGTAAAGGACGGCCGCGTTGTCGGGCGGGTATGCCTGGAGAAGTGACGCCGATGTGAGCAGTATGAGGAGAATGCAGGTTGTTTTGATTAAGATTCTGTGTTTTGTTGTCTTCATGGTCTTGTCCTTTCCGGTTATACGCCGTTTGATTCTGTAAGCAGTTCTTGAAGCGACACCTTGGCCGGCTTGGATCCCAGCATCTCGAAGGCTTGGCCGGCCACATTGTCCAGCTCTTCGATCCCGCCGCGACGATATGCCATGTTGAGTGAAATAGCGCTGAGCATATCAGCCGGCGATTTCGCGACGTTCCTTCTCTCGGGCGGCTCCTGCTCGGACGGACCAAATTGAGTTGCCAGCAGGCCGATAGCCAGGATTATCACCGCCGCGGCGGCGAATCTGGCCACTCTGTTTCGCAGCGTCGTACGGGCCGCGCTCGAGGTGCCTATGGCCTCATCCATCGCTTCAAACGAGTCATCCAGCACGCGCCTGTCCATCGGCGGGTCGGTAGTGACTTTCGCTTTGCCGCCTCTTACGAAATCTTCGGTATTCTCAATAGGTTTCATTTGGTCACCGTACTATTAACGATCGAACGAAGCTTTTCCAGGCCGTAGCGGTACCGGCTTTGGACTGTGTTGATCGAGACGCCGAGTGCCTCGGCTATTTCGCGAAAGCGCATCTCCTGATGCAGGTGCAGAACGATGATTTCACGCTGCTCATAAGGAAGGCGCCCGAGCACTTCCTGCATCCGTCGGGCCTCTTCGGAGCCGACCGCATATTCGGCCGGATCATCCGAATCGGTTTCCATGTCTTCGGCGGCGTCGAGTCCGACATCCCGGGCTGACCTCAAGCGGTTTCTGTCGCGGGCGCAGTTTGCCACACACGTTGAGAGATAGCCTTTCAAGGTCCCGCTGAGAGTAAAACCCCCCGCCGTTCGGGCGAACGACACGAACACATCGTGCACCACGTCCTCGGCCTCAGTTCTGTCTCTTAGCAGGGTGACTGCCAATCCGAGCAGGTCATCTTTGTACTTTTCATAGAGCCGTCGCAGAGCATCTTGGCTGCCGCGATTGAACTTCCAAACAAGTATTCTCTCATCCATCGATCATCAAGTCAGCTTGTCCAATTCCAAAGAAACGGCCGTTTCTTACTGGTACAACGGATGACCGGGCCATTTTAGTCTAATTTTCCCGCCACTGGCGCAACAAAAACGCTTCAGAAAGAACCCGATCCCTGCAATTGTCTGCGAAGATCTAAATTGTCCCCAAAAACAACTGGGGCCTGTACCGAGTCAATCGGTACAGGCCCCAAAATCCACTACATGGCGGCTATACAACCCGCTCTAATCATTGCGCCAGAGCTAACGATAGAGCCGAATGTCGTCGAAGTACATCTGACCTGCGCCGCCGGCCGCCGAGACATTCTTCGTGCCCAAGCCAATCGTGATTGTGTTGACATTGGCCAGGTCCACGCCCTGGTCGGCGAACGCCTGGAGGTCGATTACCCATGCGGTCCACTTGCCGACCTGAGTTGCACTCGGATCGTCATGATAGACCACGGCGTTGCCGCCGGCAGCAACAAACATCCGCTCAGCTGCATTGGCCGGTGCGCCCCTGAACCAGAGGATCAATCTCGTGACACCTTCTTCGGTCCAGTCGCGCGGGTACACCAGAGTCAGGGTTGCTTCGGATGTCTTGAGGTTGTTGTCGTAGCGATAAATAAGCGACTGGGCGCCGCCGTGGACAATGCCTTGCTCGGCATACGGCGGCAGGTCCTTGCCGACAAGAGCGCCGTTTGTCGTCGTCCCGAAACCGTCGATCCATTTGTCGAATATTCTGTTACTCGCCGCGTCAGGAGGATCTATGTCATTGTAGGATTCGAAATCATCGACTGAGATGAAGTTGGCCGTGCTGAAGCTCCATACAAGGCCTTTCACCGTATTGGCCGAATAGACCTCATCGACGCGCCAGTAGTAGCCGGCGTCCCAGTCCAGCTTGCCGGGATCGTAGCTCTCAGAGCCCAGCGCCTTGGGGCTAACGTACTCGGGTGACGCCGTCGTGGCGTTCTTCACGGCATCGGCATCGGTGCCGAGATACAGTTCATGCGAAGAGGCGTTATCCGCGGCCGTCCAGCTCAGGATCGAATTGATCTGAACGTCCGCCGCACCGTTGGCCGGCTGGGGATTGCCCACGGCGCCCGGAGTCGTGAAGGCCCAAATGTCACCCTTGTGCGTTTCAACGCCGTCAAACTCGTCGACCCGCCAGTAGAGGACCTTCTCTCGTTCGAGAGTGCCGGGATCATAGCTCGGCGTTCCCAACGGCATACCACCGGCGGCGTTGCTCACATCGTCATAGTTGTCGCCGAGATAGACTGTGTGCAGTTTGGCGCCGAAACCTGGCGTCCAGGTGAAGATCGCATTCGGGTCGACAAATTCGGCGCCGTCGACCGGGTCGGGGGAATAAGCCGTCTTGGGTGGAATCGAGAGGCTCCAGACATTGCCTTTCCACGGACTGTTCGGATCGGCATCGTTGACCTCATCGATTCGCCAATAGTACGTGGTGCCCGGAACGAGGCCGCCTGGAACCGGAAAGCCGGGAAAGCCCGCCACGAGCATGGTTGCGGTCTGGTTGCCTATGAACGTATCACCCAGTCCGTCGTTGACGTCATCGAAATTGTCGCCAAGATAGACATCGTGGGAAACCGCAAAATCTCCGGGGGCCCAGGTGAGGGTTGCCCACGTCTGCGTGTGGAGAGCACCGTCGGCCGGGGATGGAGCCAGAGCGTAGGGGTACCCTGCGCCTCCGCCTTCCATGGTGGCCTGAATCTCGACCTGTGCAAGTGCCTCGTCATAGACGCGGGCGTCGTCGATCAGACCGACAAGATAGTGGGTCGGCGGACTTAAATCCCTGCCGGCCCCCAGCAGGAGGCGCCCGTCGCCGGTCTCTATCGAGCCTGTCGAGTCCATTGTCCCAATCGGTTCGCCGTCGAGGTACACGGTCTTCACTGCCCCGTCATAGACTGCGGCCACATGATGCCACTGACCGTCGAAGAGACCTTCAGCCGCTATCGCCATCCAGGCAGGCGACGTGCCGGTCGTTTTGAACCCGAGTTGTTGGTTGGGTCCGTTATAGTAGAATGCAAACGTGTCAATGTTGGGCCCGCCCCGCATGATGATCCCGGACCAGTCGGGGTAGGAAAAGCCCGAATCGGGTTTCACCCAGGCCGCAAGCGTAATCTGCCCGGTTATGTTGAACATGCCGCTGTTTCCGCATTCGACATAGTCGTCGCCGTCCAACTCCAGCGCACCGCCTATCTGTCCGACGGCCCATTTGGGGTCGCCCCGGAGAGTCCCATCGTTGCCGTTGCCGGTCACATCGCCGGCCGTGGTTCCGGAGCCCTGATCCAACGTCCAGTGAGCCACCAGAGCGGCCGAGGCGCTGTTTGCGACACTGAGAATCAACAAAATAGAAACAAAGCAGGTCAATTTCTTGCACATAGTAATCCTCCTTCAATAAAAGTACATCATAACGGTTCTTGCGGTCTATACGCTCAATCAGAATCTAACTGGACGATATCTTCTCGACTTGGCGCATGCCTCCTGCCTGTTAACCAGGATTTCCCAAATACTCTTCACCGAACCACTCCTATAAGTTTCAAGTCTCACAATACCATAATCTCATCTCAATTTCAACAATCTTCCGGCGGGTTAAACATGCCAATTTGAACCAAGAGCGCGGAAAAAAGGCCGAGACTTGATGCCCGGCCTGTTGGGCTGATAATATGACATGCGAAGACATCGGATGCCGCAACCCCAAAGTATACGCGAGCTTCATTCTTTCAGGGTTAGCTCATAACGTATTGCATCTCTTTCGGTTGCTCCCTCCGGAGCGGGTGCTTCCAAAACAGCATCGGAGCCGGTACAGCGGTAAACAAACGGTTTTTGCATAACCGGGTCACTGGGAACAGGGACTTCGGCGATTCCGCTTAGCTCCTTTGGAAATTTGCCTTCATGGGAAGAAGCATAGAGACGCAAGGCTTCAACACATTGCAGAGCAGCCACGTGACGGTCCAACCTATTCATCAGCAGATGTGTCGTTTCCCTGGTAGCCGGGTCTTCGAATTCCGACCGCCCGGTTAGGTCGATAAACGGCCGTGGCAGGCCCTGCAAAGCCCAGTAAAGGTTGGGCGCATCGGGTCTCTGGACAAACTGTTCGAGTCGTCCACCGATTACGCCGCCGATGCCTATTCCGATCAGGCCGTGGAGGATGGTGGGGCCTTCGCCTACGTGCTTGGCCATGGCAAATCCGGTTTGCATGGTGCCGACAGCCTCATCAAACTGCCCCTGGGCAATCTGGAGATGCGTCTGCAAAGCAAGAAAGAACACGAGCTTGCGATGCTTGCGCAGATCTTGGGAGACTGTATCAGCATCCCAATAAGGCCAATCGCACTGCCTGCGTTTGGCAGCTTGTTCGAGCAATTGCAGAACGGGTTTGAACTGCTCAAGTGTCGCTTGTACCCGCTGACGGGGCAATTTGGACGGTGAAGTCTTGAGCCACTGACTTATCTGGTCCGTCTGAAAATCTTCAGGTAATAATTGGATCGCTTTTTCGTACAGTGGCATCGCGTCAGCATCGGATTGCTCGCCGGCTTTCGGAAGGAGCAGGTACTTCTGCGAAACTCCTGCTGGATTTGTGACTTGTCTGCAACCTGGGCGAAGGTTAACACTGCGGCGAAGAAACTCAATAGAAACAGCATTCCCGCCGCAACATGAATCCGGCACCTTTTAGCTTTCATAGAATCACCTTTCGAGAAAGAGCATAACTGTAAAATCGCCAGACTATTCTACCCACTGCCCGCCTTAGTTCAATCAGAAGATTCACCTCGAAGGGCGCCGAGAACCACGAAGAAGAAAATAGTAAATAGTAAATAATCAATGCCAAAGCCTTTTCCTTGGGTGACTGTCCCTAGTTCTTCCCTATCTTGGGATGCGACTTAAAGAATGTCCAGGCAATCTCAGGTAGGTTGCAATTCGAATGGGTAGGGAATTCATGGCCCTGGTTCTTGAGCTTATAGAGGACAACATCACCTGCCCCCTTTGGTGCCGCCCATCGTCGCACCAAGGTGTTAGGGTCATCGGTAATAACGATGGGAGCTGATTTACATCTGTTGCGTTTTGCCCATAGACGTATCCCATGTTCAACGCCGGAGAAATTCCAGTTTGGCAGCCCATTGTATAAAACGCCTTTATCCTGCGCCCCATGAAAGTGAATCACAGATACGGGCGGGCCTGTTACAAAATCGTTAAAGGCTAATAGGCCGGCCCACGGAGCAATGGCTGCAAACCGTCCCGGTAATCGGGCCCCCAGGTGATGCGCCATGAATCCCCCACTGGATGTGCCAAACACAAAGATTCTATTCGGATCAATCGTATAATGAGCAGAAACGGTATCAATCAGCTTCGCAATGAAGCTGACATCGTCCACCCTTCCCGCCCACCAGATTCCATAAATACCGCCTCCGTTCCACAGTTGCTTGCGCTTGGGGCCATAGGCTACGGCATTGGGGTAAACCACAATGAATCCTTCGCGATCTGCAATAGTATTGAAACCTAAAGTTTTCTCATATTTGGCAGCCGTGTTCCCGTGACCGTGCAAGGCAAACACTAACGCCATAGGGTGACCTTCCCGATATGACGGCGGGATATGGACACGGTACGACCGCGTTCTTCTGTCGTGAACCAGTGTCTTAGCTTCCGTGCCGCCTAAACCTGTGTGAACCACTCCCAGACTAATCATTAAGCTTATAAACAGTGTTCTCATCATTATTCTCCTGAAAAAGGTGTCCCCCGGGGCTATCTATAGGATTCGGGTAGATATTCCTTGAGTTCAACCCAGTAGATATCGGACGTGTCGCTATACGAATTCCCCCCCCACCCGTTACTGCGGGTAAAGAACATGTATTTCTTGTCCGCGGAGATTCTCGCTCCGAATTCATAATACCTGGAATTAATTCCAGGACCCATGTTCCGGGGTATGGTCCAGGTACCATCCGGCCGTCGCAGGGTGAGGTACAGGTCCGTTTCCGTTCCGCCCACTGCTCCCGGTTTAATGGAGGAGCCACTTGCAAAACCTCTGAAAACAATGTCAGGATAGGAACATAGATCGGGTCAAGCCCCTGCTGACACATGGTTTGGGGCGGCTTTACGCGGGCTTTGGGGCTGGAGTCTCGTACAGGACCGTTGGAAACGCCCAACAGGGGCTGATTTTCGCAGACCTTCCCCTATTCCGCACTCACCGGCTTACTCGAATCGTCCAAGACCCCTTCTGCGTCGCG
>JADHXR010000182.1 GCA_016782865.1 Phycisphaerae bacterium | reverse complement strand
TAACAATCGAAATCGGCCGGCGCCGGCCGATTTGACTTGGACTCAACACGTTGAGCTGTTGCCGGTTACGAACAAGGCCGACAAGCGGCGTCTGGAACGACGTATTATCAGCGACAAGTTATCTCCCAGACAGATCCGATCTTGCTGGGGCATCGCCTTGCTCAATTGCAGTCAAAATGCGTGTAACATTGCTCATATTCACTCTCTAAACATCTTTGTCGTAATCCACCGGCTACGCCGTTTCCAGGGCCCTTTTGTTTGCCACAGAGGACACAGAGTTCACAGAGAGAAACTTGAATGCAGAACATTATCAGAAGATCTGTGAAGACAAGAGACTATGCCTAATACCCGTCGTCAAAGGGCCTCATCAAATAAGAAACAACCTACACTCAAAATTCTCGGTGCACTCTGTACTACACTACTAACTCCCAACAACTGGAGATTCTTTCCAGATACTTTATGATGCTTATCGTATCCTGTTTAACTACATTGGTTTATATCTTTCTTCTTTTCTCTGTGTCCTCGGTGCCCTCTGTGGCTTTCTATCTATTTCTTCTTGGCTCCGGCCGACGGCCGGGCTGTGTGCTCTGTGGCTGATTTGTTCTTTCGTGTAGCGGTCCCTTTTAGGGGCCTTCCTCACATCGCTGGCTATGGTGGTGGTCTTGATCAAGCTAATCAGACTACTTCTTGTCTACGAAGCTTAAATGAATTGCATCTACTCTGGAAGATTCTCCTACTTGAAGATTTCCTTCATCGCTTGCACCGTTTTTTCAGGCCTGCCCGACTCAAAGGGCAGCATCTCGGCGGTGACATAGCCATCATAGCCGATATCAGAAAGAGCCTCTTTGACCGCCTGGAAATCAACATCTCCTTCCAATAAATCGACAAATCCCTCCACCGTTCCGACCGAACGCCTGAAGTCTTTGACGTGCACACGCTTGATCCGGCGGTCGAGGATTCGGATCCAATGTTCGGGATAGCCGGTCAACAGAACGTTGCCGACATCAAAATACGCGCCCACCATCTCAGAGTTGAAACTGTCGATGAAGTCCCGCATCTCCAACGGGCTGAGCAGAAACTTGTTCCAGACGTTTTCAATACACAAGGCCACGCGGGCTTGTTCGGCAATCGGTAGAATCTGCCGGAGTGCCTCACCGGCCCTTTGGTGACAAACGTCATAGGCTATCACCTCCGCCTCGGGCAAGAAGAACACATCCACGGCCCCCGGCACGTAGAGATAGGCATCCGTCCCGAGCCATTTGGCGATCCGGACTGCCTTGCGATTGAAGTCGATGCTTCGCTGTCTGACGTCGGCGTCGTTCGACGTTGGAGAACAGGTCCAGTTCTCGCCTGAGGCAACGCCTGAAATCTCGATGCCGATCTTACCGGCTGTCGCCACAATCTCGTCACATTGTGCCCGAGTCGCTTCATGTGTTAAGACCCCCCGGCCGGCCACGGCCAGCTCGATCGCGTCAAAACCAAGCCGTTTGGCCTCCTGCATCGCATCGGAGATCGGCTTCTCAGCCTCCAATCCCCCTTCAAACATCCAGTAACTCGCGCTGATCTTCATATTCCGCTCTATTCAATAATCCAGCAATATCTTCCGTTTCCCGAACGACAACAGTATACTATTGATCGTGATGTTCGACAATAAATCAACAACTTCCATACTTCGAAAGGAATAACACATGACCGCACGAACCTCAAAACATTCATTTGTGGCGCTTGCAACTGTTGTAGTTCTACTCCTGGCCTCTCAGGCACGGACGCAGTCACGGCTCCAATTTCCCGGTCCGGCGCCGGGTGAGGCGCAGGGGCGGGCGGGCCGCAGCGAGCTTGTGCTGGAGAACAAGGCTCTATCCTGCACATGGAATGTCTCCAGAGGCCGGTTAACGCCGGAACGTGTCACCGATAAGCTCTCCGGCGCGGCACCTGCGCTGCGAGGGAGCGAGTGCTTTGAACTTGTTCTCGACGACGGGCGGATCGTGAAGGCCTCTGACTTGAAGATCACAGGCACGCCGAAAATTGAAGACCTGAAGCCGGATCCCACATCTTGTCGCTGGGCCCAGCAACTGGGCGGCAAACAGATCACAGCGATTCTCGCAAACTCCGACGAAGACCTGACAGTGCAATGGCGGGCAATTCTGCGCGACGGGTCGAATTACGTGAGGCAACAGATAACCTTCACCGCAACGAACAAAACAGTCAAGTTGAAGGAGATAGTCCTGTGGGATTTGGCGGCGGCGAAGGCCGAGGTCAAAGGCACCGTGGACGGCTCACCGGTTGCGGTCGGCAATTTGTTCTTCGCGTACGAACACCCTATGTCGAAAAGTCAGTTAACGCAGGCTGACCCGCACCGGTTTCGATGCGGTTTGCCTTATGGCGTCTCGCTGGAGCCGGGCAAGTCCCTGATGCACAGCTCGGTCGTCGGCGTTGCTCCACAGGGACAATTGCGCCGGGGCTTTTTGTATTATCTCGAACGCGAGCGGGCGCAACCGTACAGGCCGTTCCTGCATTACAATAGTTGGTACGACATCGGGTACGGGCCTGAAAAGATACAGCCGGGGCAGTTCGCCGAAGTGGTCGAGTTGTTCGGCCAGGAACTGACCGAGAAGCGTCGAGTCAGGATCAGTTCGTTCGTCCTGGACGACGGCTGGGATGACCCGACCACGTTGTGGCGATTTCATGAAGGCTTCCCTAGGGGATTTACCCCGCTGCGCCCGGTAGTGGAGAAGTATGAGTCGGTACTTGGCGCCTGGCTTTCTCCATTCGGGGGCTACGGAAAGGCAAAGCAGGAACGGCTCAAGTACGGCCGACAGCAGAGCTTTGAAACGAACAAGAGCGGCTTCTCATTGGCCGGCTCCAGATACTTCGGCAGGTTCCGAGATGTGTGCGTCAAAATGATCGGCGATTACGATTTGAACTACTTCAAGTTCGACGGGATAGGCTCAGGCGGCAGGCCGACGGGAACGACCGCCGAATTTGCCCGTGACATGGAGGCCCTGCTACGGCTTATGGGCGAGCTGCGCCGGGTCAAACCTGATGTGTTCATCAACACCACAACCGGAACATGGTCCTCGCCGTACTGGCTCTGGCACTGCGATTCGACCTGGCGCAGCGGCCGGGATTGGGGCAAGCACGGGGTCGGCACCGAACGCCAGCAACAAGTGACATACCGCGACAAGGAGACCTACCACAATGTCGTCAGACGAGGCCCCTTGTACCCGCTCAATGCGCTTATGACCCAGGGCGTTATGATAGCCAATCACGGGTTACCCGATGCGACCGAAGGTCTTGTAGAAGACATTCGGGACTTTTTCGCCAGCGGAACCAATTGCCAGGAACTGTACATTACCCCCTCCATGATGGGGCCAAAGCATTGGGACGCCCTGGCCGAGGCGGCAAAATGGTCCGGCGATAATTCCGATGTGCTGGTGGACACCCACTGGGTCGGCGGCGATCCGGCTGCCGGACAAATCTACGGCTGGGCCTCATGGGCCCCAAGAAAGGGCATCCTCGCTCTGCGCAACCCCGGTGACAAATCGAGCACGATCACGATGGATATCGGCAAGAGCTTCGAGTTGCCGCCGGATGCTGCACGCAAGTACTCCCTCAAGAGCCCCTGGAAGGAGGACGCCGGCAGCGAGTCAATTGTGCTGACCGCCGGAGGAGAGCACACGTTTAAAATCGAGCCCTTTGAGGTTCTGGTGTTCGATGCAACGCCGCTTTAGAGCGTAGAGCGTACAGCGTATAGCGTGTAGATTGTGCAGCCGGTACTATCCGCTATACGCTATCCGCTATTCGTACCATCGTCTCGTAGTTTGCCAGCACTCTGGGCGTCACCTTGCGGCTGATCGGGGCCGACGACGGCATCAGGACGAAGCCTTTGCCTCGGCCTTGTGTTCCATCGCTTAGGCTCTTTTCGACGATTCTTTCAAACCGGGCCGGCTCGGTGTTCTCTATATCGGCGTACTCAATGTTGCCAAAAAGCACCAGCTTTTCGCCGTATTCGCGGTGCACCTGCGCAAGCTCTACGTCACCCTGTGGAGGCGGCTCGATCGGGTCAATCGCCGTGGCACCCATCTCGACGATGTAATCGAGAACGGCGCGGATCCTACCGTGACAGTGGACACGGGCAAAGCCGCCGTGCTTTTGAATGGTCTCAACCATCGGACCGGTGTAGCGCACGACATATTCGGCGAACAAGTGCGGCGGCAGGTAAGGCTCGCCGGCGTACTCCGGACCGTATATGCGCCAGAGGTGGCCCGGAAATTCGATCGCCGTCTTCTCGGTTCTTGTTTGAATGTGGCCTGAAAGCTTCTCGAGGAGCCGATGAAACAATCTCTGCTCGGTCAACGCGACAACGGTGTAATCGGCCATACTGAAAAGCGACGCCGCGGCACAAATCGGGTCCTCGGTATCCACCATGACGATGCCCCGCTCGGCAAGCTTTTGGTCTTCTTCGATTAGGCTTTGGACATCAATCTCTTCGGCGAAGACCTCGTCAGGCAGCTCCAGATAGGCCTTCAAATCGTCGATGTTCTTCAGCAGGTGCTCAATTGTCCAGATGGTGTCAACCTCCGGGCTTCGCCGCGTCAGTGACGTCATGGTCCTACCTGCGATTGTCAGTGTCACACGCCTGAAGCGGCATCCGCCCTCGACATATTCCTCTGTCTTGAAGAACTCACCGAGGGGACTACCTGCATCGATTTGGTGACTGCGCGGCTTGACGGGACTGCGCATGCGAATCAGGTCGGTATGTTCAGCCGCCAGTTCAAGAAGAGGTCGCCAGGACGGATCGTTATAGACGTTAAACTTATCCGGATCGGACGGATCGACATCGAATCCCCCGACTTCGTAGAAATTGACAGCGGGTCGGTCGACAGGTTCACCGCGCAGGGTCGCCATCAATCTTTGCCGCCGGGTCATCATCGCTCGGTCCTAAGCATCTTCTGCACGCCGGTTATCATCTTGGCCGGCCCGCTCGGTCAGACTCTTGAAAAGCGATCGAATGTTGAAGAAACCGCCGATCGAAACAACCACCGCCAGGCCTGCAAAAGCAGCGAGGCTCGCAAAGAAGAACATTGTCCAAAAGTCGATCCAGAATTTCATGTCCGGCTACTCCTTATCTTCCGAAAGTTTGTCCCGGTCGGGAAAAAGTATAGAGCCAGCCACCATCAGCACTATCGCAAGTGCGATGACGGTCAGCCCCACGATTTCACTGCCGATCATGTCATAGACAAGGACAGTGTTCTTGCCAATCTCTTCGACGGGAAGTTCCCTGGTGATTATGACGGTACCTTCAGTAACTTCTTCGATCGGGATTTCTTTTGTGAAACCAAAGAGCAATTTTACAGGATTCAACAAGAATGCAAGCCAGTTTTGTACCGGCGTCAAACCAACAATAGCAAGAAAACCACAACTCAGGGCCGAGTATGCCCCGACCTTGCTGGCACGTTTCCAGTAAAGGCCGAAGACCAACAAGGCAGTGGCTCCGGTAAAATAGATGGCGCCTGAAATTGCCATATAGTCCCACAAATCCTGCCCCAGGTCATACCAAAGCCCCCAGACAAGGATGAAAACACCGATGATGAGAATGAAGATTCGTGTTAGCAGCAGACGTGCCTTGGAGGACAATCCTCCCTTGAACCACGGCGCCACCACGTCCTGGGTCAGCACTGAACTCCAGCACAAAAGGTAACTGTCGTGAGTGGACATGAACGCAGCCAACATCCCCGCCGAGACGATCCCGATGAATCCTGCGGGGAGTATCTGGCTCAGAAACACCGGCATCGCCATCAGAGTTAGCTGAGAATCCGCCGAGCCGCCTTCGGGAAGGAAGATGCTCCGCAACGAATCGTGCTGGGAGATATAAACGAAGGCGCAGATTCCGAAAAAGTAGGGCAGCAGGAATCGGATGAGGAAACCTATGGAAGCCCAGGTGTAGATCTTCTTAACGGTTCGCGTGTTTTCCGCAGAACATGCACGAATGACAGCCGTTTGCCAGACCGCACAACTTACCAGCCCGAGGAAGAACATCCAGACCACGTAGGAGACGCCGAAGCCTTCACCGTGGAATGGGTTGAAGCCGGCTTCTCCCTTTACTTGAGACACCGTATCAACGATGTTGCCCCAGCCCAGACATTTGATTGATATCAGACTCGTCGCCAGAAGGCTAAAGGACAATACAACGAACTGTATGTAGTCGAGAACCACTACCGAAACCATCCCGCCTAAAGTGGTATAGAGCAAGACCATTGCGAGCAACACGCTCATTATGATTTTGAGGTGAACATCCTGGGTCAGTCCGGTTATACCCATGACGAAAATGGAGCCGGCTTTGAGGAACATCCCCATGTTGAGGATGCCAGAGAAGGCCAGTATTATACCACCCAGGATTCGGACGCCGCGGCCGAAGCGCCTCTCGTAAAATTCCGGGATGGTCATTATCTTCATGCGCCTCAGCGGGACAACGATAAATCCGGTCAGTCCCACTACCAACGTCACGATAGCGGCGGCCAGCGCGATGTGAAAGGCTGCGAACCCGCCGGTGAAGCCCTTCTGAGCCGAGTACATCACAGTGACAAGGCCTAACTCAGTTCCGATCATCGTCGCGATTGCAAGGAAGGTCTTGAGGCCCCGGCCGGCAACGATGAAGTCCGTCACGTTGGTTATGTATCGTCTTATGTAAACGCCAAAGGCTACAACGGCGATCAGATAGCCGATGACGATACACCAGTCGATGGGGCCAAAATTGGTACTGATTCCAATAGCGCTCAAATCCATATTATCTCCATGTTTAGATTGAGCAAACCAAAATCCCAAATTCTAAGCACTAAATTCTAGACAATTTCTTAAATTCAAATTTACTAATGACCAAAACTGTTTTGAACATTGGAATTTCAGTCATTCGAATTTGTTTAGGATTTAGCATTTAGAGATTATGATTTGCCGCCTTAACGACTGCACGTCAGGGCGCCCACCCCGGGTCGCCTCTACTTCAGCTCTTGCCTGCAAAGTTCTATGTGCTTATTCTGTTCGCCCGAACGTTTGTGTCCGGCGGCTCCTTGCTTCCATGCCGCATGCGCCTCGGCGCGGCGCCCGAGCTCTTGCAGCGCCTTTCCGCGCCAGTACTGTGCGGCGGCCTCCAGCGGCCTGTTCGAGCGTCCGACACCGATGTTGTCCGGATATGTTAAAGCCGCCTCGAAATCCTCCAAAGCCGCGGCGAACTTCTTATCGTCGTGGCGCCGCCGGCCTCGCTCAACGTGCGCCTTGTGGAAGATGTCCCACGTGATCGTCTGGCCCTCCCAGTTGACAAAGTACGGCGTCGATTCGAGCAAGTCGATTGCATCGGTGTACATCTTTTCATCGAGGTAAGCCTGGGCGAGCATGATGATGATATCGGCACGTCGGAGCGTCTCGAACGGCGTCGATTCCATGACCTTTATCGCCTCGGGCCGTTTCTCTGCCGCCAGCAAAACATCCGCGAGATCGCGATACAGAGTCTGGTCTTTCGGCCGAGCGGCGATGGCTTTGCGGTAAAGTCTCTCTGCCTTGGAAAGATCCTCCTCGACAGCCCAGGCGTGAAGGCCGAGGTTGCGAAGGGCAACACTCAGCGACGAGTCCAGATTCACCGCCCTTCGCCAGTGCCGGGCAGCCTCGTCCACCCGGCCGAGATGAGCGTAGAGATTGCCGAGGTGCAGATGCGCGTAAGCATCGTCAGGGTTCTCGCCGATGGCGTGGGTAAACACCGCAATTGCTTCGGGGCGCGACGGAAAGACGAAATCTTTGTGCGCTCCGGCAGCCTGCTTGAGATATGCCTTGGTCTTCGCCTGCCTGTTCTCCTGTGATGCGAAATAGGCTATATAGTAGAGAGGCAGCGGACTGCGCTGCTCGGCGGGCACGGCCTGGACGCACACCGCCCGCAATAACCTTGCGGCCTGGTTGGCCAATCCCAGATCCGCGAAGACAAGACTCGCCTCCAACATTTGAAACTCGTCCTCTCCGACGAAAGCTCGCGCCTCACGGACGAAGCGATCCATCTGTTCCTTACCTCGCAGGGCCAACAGCGCCCTTGGGACAAGATCCGTGGGATTGCGGTTGATTCTCTGCCTGGCAATTTTGCCCGCCGCCGCTTTGTCGCCCGCAGCGTGCAGGGCCAGCATCAGGTGATTCTCTATCTTCGTGTCGGCGCTGTTATTTCGCCTGGCCTTCTCGAAAGCTCGCGAAGCTTTCGCGTATTCTCCCAGCCGCATGTATGCACGCCCGGCCAGATCGTGGCCCAGCGAGACCGTGCCGAGACACCTCGCCGCCTGGTAAGCACATGTCAGTGCGTCTTGCTCGCTGCCCATTTTCAAATGGCTCACGCCAAGGAAGTACCACGACAAACCGTCGGCGTCATCCTTGCTCAGGGCAACTCTCAACCGTTCGGCCACCTTTTCATAACGCCCCGCTTCGACATCGAGAATAGCGAGCCCGCGCAGGGCAGGCGAATACTGAGCATCTTCGACCAGCGCCTTTTCATAATATTCACGAGCCTTCCGGCGATTCGTCCCCAGGTCGTGCTTTCGGCCCAGCAGGAATTTCTCCTCCAGAGTGAGCTGCTCATCGGGCTTTGTCATCAACGCAGAGGGCTCCGGCGGTGCCTGCTCGGGGACAGGCAGAGGAGTTGTGAACACGGCAAGCACGGCTCCCTCCTTACTCTTGAGTGTGATATCAACGGGCGATTGAGGAGCCGGCCGAAGTGTCACCACATGGGGGCCTTCAGGCGTAAGATCGAAAGTCTCTCCAAGAAGCTCACGGCGTCCCTGAGAGATCGTGCACGTAGCTGCCGGGAACTTGCCGGTCGCGAGGATACGCAAGCGGAGTTCTCCATCGGCAATATCGGTCTGAACGGCGATATCCTTCGTTGCGTATTCGAAGCCGTCGCCCAGTCCGTGAACGGGATACCAGTATTCCTGCCAAGAAACCTCCTGCCTCGGCATCAACATGCCGTAGTCGGACTGGGTCGGCAGCGGGCCGCTCTGGACCTCGATGTAGGGGCCGTCATTGTCGGTAAGGTTCTGCTGGCTCACCAGCCCGAAGTCCCAGGTCCCCCACGTCCAGGCCTTCTTGCCGCTCAGTTCATGGTGGTCGGCAGTCTGTACGATCCCCCGGTCTGCATCGACATCGTAGGCGCCGAAGAAGTCAAAGACACAGTTGACGGAAAAAACCGAAGATGACGTTTCGTAGTTCTTGAGCCAGGTGAGGTCTTTGCCTTCGTGGATAGGCCACTCGAAGAACTTAACGCCCGCATGGTCCGTACCGAGAGTCATCGGATAGATAAAACGCGTCCCGGGGCGATTCGGAAAGGCCGTGCAGTTCCAGAAGTAGTACGGGCTCATCGCATCGACAGGATTGAAAATACGGATCCGCTCATCCAGGTACGCCTTTCCAGGGCGCAGGGTCACGCGCACCGTCCATTGGGTCCGCAGACTCTTTTCCAGGTTATTGATCTCAAGATATGCCGAGCCGTCGGGGTCTCGGCCTATGATCGCATCGACCGGCGAGAGGATTGTCACCGTGTGCCCATGCGGACCGGCGTTCCATTCCACCCCCCCGCCGATCCAGGCCCCGCGCATGGCGATCATCCCCGGCTTTATCACGTCGTTGAGGTGGAACATCTCCTTGTCTTCGGTCTTGTCGAAGACCGAATGCAGGCGACCGCCTAACTCGGGAAGGCACGTGACTTTCAGGTATTCGTTCTCTAAAAACAGAGCTTTGTACGTCCGATCCGCCTTGGCCCTGGAGAGATCGTCCTGCATCGTGTAAGGATAAACGATCGAGCCTTTGACCGTGGTGGAGAATTTCACCTCGCTTTCGATGGCCCAGAGCTTGGGATTGACGTCTTCGGCCCATCCGTAGGTAGGAACAGTCAAAGTCCCCTCCCATGCCTTGACCTCGGCGCGGCACAGGCTTGAAAGCGTCAGAACCAACCCGGCGCAAAGCAAAATCCGAAGCACCCCTGCTTTCGCAGGGGTAAACTTGTCCCCGTGAAAACGGGGATCCGAAATCCCAGACAGTGTCGAATGTCCAGAGACGCCAGTTTTCAAAACAGAATCGATCGTCCGGCAGCAACAGGCGTTTGGCATTTCGATGATTTGAATCTTGAATTTGTTTCGTATTTCCGGGACAACGCCGGGCAACAGGCATCCGGAAACGGCACCGGAGTTGTCGAGATTCGAATTTCGATTTTGATTCATAACGTTCACCTCACATTTCCCTAATCAAATACGAGTAAACATCGAAACAACAAGAGGACTGTAATATGTCAGATTCAATATTTCAAACCCAAAATCCAAAACAATCTGAAACCCAAGACTCAGAAGCCCGTCCACCAGGACCGGGACAAGTATCCGCACGCCATGGGAAATGGCACTCGAATAGGTTGCGTTGTCTCGCTTAATTCGGTAGACTTCTCTAATGTGTCGCGCGCGGCTGAGGTTGGACGAACCGCCGTATCGGACATGTGCGATTGCAGTGAAAAGGAGGCCAGAAAATGAAATCTCCAATTAGCCGTCGTGGCTTTCTCGCCAATGCGGCGCTCGCAGGAGCAGGCCTGTTGATTCTGGACAATAGCAAGTCGGCTCGCAGCTACCAGGCGAATGAAAGACTCGACGTTGCGTTAATTGGTGTCGGCGGGCGCGGCAGATGGTTCGTGGGGACGATGCCGAAACTGGGCACCAACGTTGTGGCGATGTGCGATGTCAACGAGAGAAAGGCGAGCTTGTCGTTCGATGAGATTCCGCAGGCGAAGAAATACTTCGATTATCGCAGGATGCTGGAGGAAATGGACAGGCAGATCGACGCGGTGGTGATCGCCGTGCCGGACCATTCCCATGCCGTTGCCTCAGCGACGGCGATGAAGATGGGTAAGCACGTGTTTTGCGAAAAACCTCTGACTCGCACTGTCTCCGAGGCTCGTGCTTTGCGCGAGCTGGCGGTGAAATGCAAAGTCGCAACGCAGATGGGAAACCAGGGCACCGGCAGTGAGGCCTTCCGCCGGGCAGTCGAAATTATCCAGGCCGGGGTAATCGGTGACGTGCGCGAAGTGCACGCCTGGAACACAGGCGGCGGCCCCGGCGATCGGCCCATCCCGACCGACGAGCATGATCTGCCGGATTACCTGCGTTGGGACTTGTGGCTCGGCCCGGCCAAGTTCAGGCCTTACAATTCGCGATGGCTCAGCGGCTGGCATGGCTGGAGGGATTTCGGCACGGGGAACCTGGGCAACTGGGCCTCTCATACGATGAACCTGCCCTTCAAGGCACTCCGGCTCGACACGCTCTGGAATCGGCAATCCGACTCGCTCGTCAAGCTCAAGCCTGAGGTCTCCGGCATTCATAAGCATTCTCTGCCGAGGTGGGAGATCATCCGTTATGACTTTCGGGCACGGGGTGACATGCCGCCGGTGACAGTCAACTGGTATAACGGCCCCGGCCAGGCGCCGGGACCGAGAGACATGATCGAGCAGATGCTCCGAAGACGGCTGGACTGGGGCGACGCCGGCGAGAAAAAATGGGCCGACCACGCAGGCTGTCTGCTGATTGGGGCCAAAGGAATGATTCACTCGACCGGGCACAACATGTCCTTCAGCCTGCTGCCGGAAGACAAATTCAAGGATTTCGAAGGGCCGCCGCGTTTGCTGCCCCGCACGCGCGGGCACGAGCGAGAGTGGCTCGATGCGTGCAAAGGAGGGCCACCGGCCATGTCGGACTTTGACTATGCAGGCCGGTTGGCCGAGTTCGTGCTGGCCGGTAACGTCGCAACATTGGTCGGCGAGACCATCGAGTTCGATCCCGTCGCGATGAAGATTGGAAACAACGTTGAGGCTGATCAAGCACTCACACACGCATACCGGCAGGGCTGGTCTCTGTGAATCGCCTGAAAGGAGCGTTTGGCCATGTGTAATCGCAACATTTGCGGGATTATTCTGACAGTAGCAGTTGTGCTTGAATTGCCGGCGGTCACGCGGGGCCAGCTTACGGGCCAACAAGCCCAGCGGATTAGCAATGCAATGCCCCAAAAAGCGCGAGTTGCTCCGAAGGAACCACGCCGGGTGTTGATCTGGAACACGCCTTTCATGGACAAGTGCCCCCACAAAGGCTACTGCGTCCCGCAAGCGGGGTATGCGATGAAGCTGCTGGGTGAGAGAACTGGAGCTTTCGAACCTCTCGTCAGTGATGACGTGGCGATGTACCTGCCGGAAAATCTCAAGCGGTTCGACGCGATAATCTTCAATAACAGCAACGGCCCCTGGATCAGGCCTACCGAAAAGCCGGGTCTTCTATTGCGCGATTGGCCACCGCACGGACATTTGGTGGAATCCAAAGATATTGCGTTTCTATCTGGACGGCATTCAGTTCGCCACCGGCGATCTAGGTGCCGATGCGACGGCGAGCACCAAATTCGGCGTCGAGCCCGGATTCACGAGTCTTTTCAACGGCAGAGACCTGACGGGCTGGAGGGGCAATCCGAAAATATGGTCCGTGAAAGACGGTGTCATCACCGGACAGACCACGCCGAAGAATCGTGTTTCGGAGAATACCTTCCTGATCTGGACCGGCGGTGACCCCGCGCTTGCGCGGGGGCAGGCTCCCCCTGCGGAGGCAGGGGTCAAGGATTTCGAGCTGCGACTGAGGTACCGGATCGAGAACGGCAATTCGGGGATCTATTTCAGGAGCACAGAGCGCACCGCCATGCACCCCGAGCCGCTGGTGGGCTGCCAGGCCGATTTCTCCGCCGACGGCCGCTGGACGGGCGTGATAATGGAATACACTCTGCGGGGAATATTGGCCGAGCGCGGACAAAAAGTGGTCATCGGCAAAGACGGCAAGATCAACGTAGTCGGCAGCGTGGGAGAACCGGATGAGTTGCTCAAGGGCGTCAAGCCGAAACAGTGGAACGACTACAGTCTCATCGCAAAAGGCGGCAGGATAATCCTCAAGATAAACGACGTCGTCATGTGCGATCTCGAAGACAACGATCCCCGTCGGATTCCCTCGGGTAGGCTTGCGCTGCAGGTGCACCAGGGTCCAGACATGCTCGTGCAGTTCAAAGACATCAGGATTCGGCAATTCTGATGATGTTCTATCTTCAGACTTGAGGCCGCTCAATAAGGGAGAAATCGATGGAAAGAAGTATTCGATTGAGTCGCAGGCAGTTGCTCTCGGCCATCGCGGGGACAATTGCACTACCGCATGTGGTAGCCTCATCGGCGCTGGGCGGAGCCGGCGCCGCAGCCCCGAGCGAGAGGATAACCATGGGCACTATCGGCGTCGGCGGACGGGGCAGGCAAATCCTTCAGGCACTTATGGGCCGGCCCGACTGCCGGATGCTCGCGGTCTGCGACGTAGATTCCAGGCGTCTCAACCAGGCAAGCGATATCGTGAACTCCAAATACGGCAATTCGGATTGCGCCGCGTACGCCGACTACCGCGAGCTTCTGGCCCGCGATGATATCGATGCGGTCCTGATAGCCAGCCCCGACCAGTGGCACGTGCTGCAGTCGGTCGAAGCGGCGCGCGCGGGTAAAGATATGTATCTTGAAAAGCCTCTCGGGCTGAGCGTGGCCGAAGACGTTGCGATGCGCCAAGCGATAAAGAAGTACAATCGTGTTTTTCAGTTCGGAACGCAGCAGCGTTCGGGCCGCAACTTTCGTTTTGCCTGTGAGCTGGTCCGCAATCGCCGGATCGGCAGGTTGCGCACGATCATCGCGGCTACGCCGGCGAGTCGCATCGTAGATTCGTATCGGCCCTCGCGCGTTCCGCCGGAGCTGGATTATGAAATGTGGGTCGGGCCTGCACGATGGATGCCATATACCCAGGGCGTGACCGGTTCATGCGGCAACTGGGGACACATCAGCAATTTTTCACTTGGCTGGATCACGACATGGGGCATTCATCACGTCGATATTGCCCAGTGGGGCAATGATGCGGATCGAAGCGGGCCGGTGGAGATTGAAGGTTCGGGCGAATTTCCCAAGGACGGGCTGTACGACTGCGCAGTCGCATGGGACGTCAAGCTCAAATACGCCAACGGCGCAACACTGAGTTT